>NZ_JBEXLR010000063.1:0-35312 GCF_040610095.1 Micromonospora sp. NPDC004540 | reverse complement strand
CGGCGAGCCGCCGGCGGCGCGGCCCTGCCGGTCTGCCTGGACGCCACCCGCGGCCTGCCGTTCCGCGCCGGCAGCTTCGCGGGTCTGCTCACCGGCGAGCTGATCGAGCACGTCTACGACCCCCTCGCGCTGCTGCACGAGTGCCACCGCGTGCTCGCCCCGGGCGGCCTGCTGGTGCTGACCACCCCGAACCTGGCGCCCGCGCAGGACCGGCTGGCCTTCCTCGCCGGCCGGGCGCCCCGCCAGGTCGACCCCCTGCACCCCTACCTCTGGCTGCACATCCGGCCGTTCACCGCCTCCCTGCTGCGGCGGGTGCTGTGCCGGGCCGGGTTCGCGCCGCTGGCGGTCCGCTCCAACCAGGTCGGTTGGCGGCTCCCGGGTGGACGCTGGGTCGCCTCCCGGCTGCTGGCCCGGGTCGCGCCGGGGCTCGGCGGCTCGCTGATCTGCGCCGCCCGGCGCACGGCGGAGGCGCCGTCACCGAGGGGTACGGGGCAGCCGAACAGCGCGTGATGGTGATATTGACAAAGGGCTATCATGGAGGTTCCGTCGTCGACCGGGGGATGTCATGACGCGCCTGTTCACCTGGGTCGTCAACAATCTCGACGCGTTCATCGGCCTGCTGCTGGCCGTGACCGTGGCCATCCTCGGCCTGACCAACACGGTCAGCCAGGACGTGGTCAACAGCGCGATCCTGCTGGTCCTCGCCGTGCTCGCCCAGGCCGTGCTGCGGGACCGGCTGCGCCGCGAGACCGCCCAGCAGGAGGTGCGGGAGGTAATGCGGGACACCCGGTCGAGGCTCACCGAACTGGTCCCGCAGATGCACGAGATCACCGGCCCCGAGGGGGCGCTGAACCGGGCCCGCGAGGCGATCGACAGCGTCTCCATGGTCCGGGTGCTGCACGGCAGCGAGGTCGGGCAGGCCCTGGCCGAGGCGCGCCGGCACACCGACCGGTGGAACTTCAAGGGCGGCACCGGCACCTACACCCGGGCCGTCACCCTGCCGGAGTGCCTGGAGCACGCCCGCCGGCGCAACGCCACGCTGCACCTCGCCATCGAGATCATCGACCCGACCGACGAGGAGGTCTGCGAGCGGTACGCGCGGTTCCGGCGCAGCCTCGACCCGGACGCGCCGGGGGAGCGGTGGACCGTGGACCGCACCCGCAAGGAGTCGTACGCGACCGTGCTGGCCGCCTGCTGGCACCTGCAACGATCCGGGCTGCTCACCGTCGAGGTCCGGCTCTCCGCGCAGATGACCACGTTCCGCTACGACCTCTCCTCGTCCTGCGTCATCATCACGCAGGAGAACCCGCAGACCCCGGCCCTGCGGATCGACCGCAAGGAGCTCTACTACAACCGGTTCAACATCGAGTTGCAGTACAGCCGCGAGCAGAGCCGGCGGGTGCCCGTCGAGGCCGCCGCGCCGGTGAAGCTGGACGACGAGCCCTCGGTGGAGCAGGTCCGCCGGCTGTTCACCACACTCGGGCTGCCGCTACCCCGGTCCTTCGGCGACCGGGAGGTCGCCGACATCGTGAGCCGGGCCATCCAGGCGAGGAACCCGTACACATGATGAGCTACGCCGACCTGGAACGGGAGATCGACCGGGGCGCCCGGCCGGAGCTGCTGCGCGGCTGGGTGCTCGACGTCCTCGACGACGTCGCCGAGGGACGGCGGCCGCTGCTGGCCGTCCGGCACCCGCTCGGCTTCACCTGCCTGCCGGTGGAGCGCACCGGCCCGGACGGGATCTGCGTGCACGCCTGGCCGGCGGACCCGCCGCCTGTGCGGCCGACCACCTCGACCATGCACTCGCACAGCTGGGACCTGCTCAGCCACGTGCTGCACGGCACGGTCCGCAACGAGCTGATCGAGGTGACCGAGGCCCCCGCCGACCCGGCGTGGCGGATCTACGAGGTGCACAGCCGCGGCGACGTGGACGAGATGGCGGCCACCGACCGGTTGGTCACCGCGGTGACCGCCACCGTCGAGAGCCACTCCGCCGGCGACTCGTACGCGCTGCGCGCCGGCGGGTTCCACACCTCGGAGGTCGACGCCGGCGAGCCGGCGGTGACCGTGGCGCTCGGGCGGACCACTCCCGGCGTGTGCGACCTGAGCCTCGGCGCGGTGGACGGGCGCAGCCACCGGGTACGCCGGGACCGCTGCGACGCGGCGGAGACGGCACGGATGGCGCGGGACATCGCGCGACTGGTGGCACGGGGCTGACTGGCTGGAGGAGCCATGGACGTGGAGCCGAACAGAGGCGGGCCCGACCTGCGCGACGCGCACCGGTTCGCGGTGGAGGCGGCCCAGGCGGCCGGCCGGCTGCTGCGCCGGGGCACCCGGGGGGAGGTGCACGCCCGGGCCAAGAACGGCTCCGGCGACCTGGTCACCGACCTGGACCTGGCCGCCGAACGGCTGATCGTCGACCGGATCCGGGCCCGCTGGCCGGAGCACGGGGTGATCGCCGAGGAGGGCGGCGAGTATGCCGCCGACAACTCCTGGGCCTGGCTGGTCGACCCCCTCGACGGCACCAACAACGTGGCGATCGGGCTGCCCGCGTACGTGGTCGGGATCGCCCTCTGCGACCGGGGCTCGCCGGTGCTCGGCGTGGTGCACGACCCGGTCGCCGGGCGCACCTGGTCCGCCGTGCGCGGCGGCGGCGCCTTCGTGCACGAGTCCGGGCCGGCCTTCCGCCCGCTGCACGCGCCGCGCCGCCCGGTGCCGACCGCGCCGGTGCTGGCCTGGACCCAGGGGCACGAGGTGGCCCGCGACGACAGCACCGCCCGCGCGCTGAAGGTGGTGCTCGACACCACCGCCCGCCGGGTGCTGCAACTGTGGGCGCCGCTGCTGTCCTGGGTGATGCTGGCCCGCGGCGACATCGACGGGATCGTCGGCTACCGCCCCGAGGCGGTCGACCTGCCGGCCGGGATGCTGCTCGCCGCCGAGGCCGGCATGGTGGTCCGGGCCCTCGACGGCGGCTGCTTCGACGACCGCTACGGCTGCCCGGCGGACCGGCGTAGCTTCGTGGCCGGCCCGCCGGAGACCATCGACCGGCTGGTCAAGCTGGTCACCGCGGCACAGTGGATCGAGCCGCAGGTCCGTCAGCTCACCCCGATCAGCCTCAGCACCGTGGGCTGGTGAGCGGTCAGCGTCGAACCCGGGCTGAAAACCGGCGGGAGGGTTCGCCGGGTTCGGCCCACCAGCGCCCGCGCCGTTGTCGGTTTCTGCCATGCTCGGGGCGATGACGACCGGCCAGCGACGCAGACGCCGCACCCTTCGCGTCCTCCTCGCGCTCGGCGGGGTCGCGGCGCTTCTCGCCATCGCCGTGGTCATCGTGCCGCTGCTGCGCCCGCCGGGTCCACGCCCGCCGTTCCAGCTCCCCGTGGCCTGCGGCGAGACCTGGCGGCTGGGCACCTACCCGGGCCACGACAACTACGACATCGACCTGTTTCCCACCGCGGGTGAGGCGTGGGGGCGGCCGGTGCTCGCGTCCGAGGACGGCACGGTCACCGTGGCGGGGATCAACGGGTCGCTGGGTGGGCGCACCCCGGGCAACCCGAAGGGCCCGCGCGGCCGCGGCGGAGGGTACTGGGTGAAGATCGACCACGGGGGCAGGTGGGAGACGCAGTACCTGCACCTGCTCGAACCGCCACTGGTCCGGGCCGGCCAGCGGGTCGCCCGGGGCGAGCAGCTCGGGCGGGTGGGCAGCACCGGCGACTCCGGCGCACCGCACCTGCACTACGAGCAGCACCGGGGCCGGGAGAAGGTCGAGACCTGGTTCGACGGTTCAGCGTCCGGCATCACCCACGACGACACCGAGTACAGCGTCACGCTGACCAGCAACAACTGCCCGGCGGAGCCACTCGACCGATGAGTTTCGCGTCGCCGCGTCGTCCGCATCTTGGAACGTCCTCCTGCCGCGCAGGTGGGAGGCCCGAGACGAGATGGTGAGGAGCGTGCACACCGTGGACCAGGAGAACGTGAGCACCACCCTGACTGTCGCGGTGCCCGCCGCGAGGGTGTTCGCGGTGCTGGCGGACCCGGCGACCCATTCCGCGATCGACGGCACCGGCTGGGTTCAGGAACCTGTCGACCGGGCGCCGCTGACCGAGGTGGGGCAGATCTTTCGGATGGACATGTATCACGCCAACCATCCGAACGGTGACTACCAGGTGGCGAACAAGGTCCAGGTGCTCGACCCGCCGCGCGCCATCGGCTGGCTGACCGGGGAGGAGAAGGGCGACGGTCGCCTGGAGTTCGGCGGCTGGATCTGGCGTTACGACCTCGCGCCGCTCGGTCCGTCCGAGACCGAGGTCACGCTCACCTACGACTGGTCGGCGGTGCCGCGGTCCATCCGGGAATACATCCAGTTCCCGCCCTTCGGCCCCGAGCATCTCACCAACTCGCTGCGCCACCTGGCGGAGCTCGCCGCCGCACCGTCCCCGGCCAGGACGCCCGGCGGCTAGGCCGTGCGGCTGCGCGTCCCGGCCGCTGGCTGCCGCAGCCGCTCCGCCAGGAAGGCCTCCCAGGTCCGGACCCCGAGGGTGGCGCCGGGGCGGGCGAGGTTGTCCCCGTTCCGGTAGGCCCGGCCGGCCTTGCCGGGCAGCCGGACCGGCAGCCGCAGCCGCCGCCGGCCGACCGCCGCCAGGTAGCCGGTGACAAGCTCGTCCAGGCCGTACACCCGGGGGCCGGCCAGCTCGGGCACCAGGCCGGCCGGCGCGCCCAGCGTCAGCTCGACCAGCCGGGCCGCCACGTCGCGGGCGTCGACCGGCTGCAAGCGCAGGCCGCCGGGGACCGGGACCACCGGCAGCTTCGCCAGCTTCTCCACCATGGTCAGCACCAGGTCGTGGAACTGGGCGGCGCGCACCGTCGTCCACGGCACACCGGACCCGGCGACGGCCCGCTCGGCGTCCAGCTTCGACCGCAGCCAGGCCAGCGGCACCCGGTCCGCCCCGACCACCGAGATGTACACGAGGTGCCGCACGTCCGCGCGCCGGGCGGCGTCGACCAGGTGGCGGGTGGCCACGTCGTCGCCCTTGGGGCCGCCGGCCAGGTGCAGCACGGTGTCGACCCCGTGTACCGCCGGGTCGAGGCCCGCGCCGGTGAGCAGGTCGGCGGTGACGTGCTCGACGCCGCCGGCCGGCCGGCCGCCGCGCCGGCTGAGCACCCGCACCGGGTGGCCGGCCCCGCCCAGCAGCGGCACGACCAGCCGGCCGAGGGTGCCGGTGCCGCCGGTGACCAGGATGGGTGCGTTCATGTCGTCCTCCGTGTCTGACAGATCCGCTACGTTGCGGGCTTCACCGGCTCGACCACGGGCGGGCGGGAAGTGTGACCGGAGTGACCGGGGTCACCCCCCGTCACACCGGCGGGCCGGGCCGGGTCGGTCAACCGGGAACCCCGCGAGGAAGGACTGGGACATGGGCGAGGACACCTGGCTGGCCGAGCGGTTCGAGCAGCAGCGGCCGCAGCTGCGGGCGGTGGCCTACCGGATGCTCGGCTCGCTGAGCGAGGCCGAGGACGCCGTGCAGGAGACCTGGTTGCGCCTCGCCCGCACCGACACCGCCGGGGTGGACAACCTGGCCGCCTGGCTGACCACGGTGGTCGCCCGGGTCTGCCTGAACACGCTGCGGGCCCGCGCCGCACGCCGAGAGGACCCCCTCGACGTACGCCTGCCCGACCCGGTCGTCGACGTCGCCGAGCCGGACGCCGATCCCGCGCGGGCCGCGGTGCTGGCCGACTCGGTCGGGCTCGCGCTGCTGGTGGTCCTGGACACCCTGGCCCCGGCCGAACGGCTCGCCTTCGTGCTGCACGACATGTTCGGCGTGCCCTTCGAGGAGATCGGCGCGCTGGTCGACCGGTCGCCGGCCGCCGCCCGGCAGCTCGCCAGCCGGGCCCGCCGCCGGGTCCGCGGCCAGGCGCCCGCCCCGGACCCGGACCTGACCCGCCAGCGGGAGGCGGTCGACGCGTTCCTGGCGGCCGCCCGGGAGGGCGACTTCGACGGGCTGGTCGCCGTGCTGCACCCCGACGTGGTGCTCCGCTCCGACGGCGGGACCGCCCGGGCCCGGCACTCCACGGTGCTCACCGGCGCGCGGGTGGTGGCCGCGCAGGCCACCACGTTCGGCCGGTTCTCGCCGTTCGCGCGGCCGGTGCTGGTCAACGGCGCCGCCGGGGTGCTGGTGAGCGCGGCCGGCCGGCCGCTGTCGGTGATGGCGTTCACGGTCACCGACGGGCGGATCGCCGCCATCGACGTGATCGCCGACCCGGAGCGGCTGGCCGCGCTCGACCTCGACCACTGATGCCGGCGGGCGGCGCGGGGCCGGCCGGCCCGGGTCGGTGTCAGGCGACGATGACCAGGTTGGCCATGTCGACCACCGGCCGGTAGCCGAGGTTGGCGTAGATCCGGTTCGAGGTCGGGTTGGCCTGGTCGGTGAAGAGGCACACCCGGGCGCCCTCGGCCCGCAGCAGCCGGGAGACCTCCGCGACCGCGTTGCTGGCCCAGCCCCGCCCGCGCTGCTCCGG
Source organism: Micromonospora sp. NPDC004540 (assembly GCF_040610095.1). Taxonomy (NCBI): domain Bacteria; kingdom Bacillati; phylum Actinomycetota; class Actinomycetes; order Micromonosporales; family Micromonosporaceae; genus Micromonospora; species Micromonospora sp. NPDC004540. Next base: position 28,799 of record NZ_JBEXLR010000063.1, on the reverse strand, counting down.
CGGGGTGTACACCGGGCCGATGCGCGCGACGCCGAACGACGGTGGGATGGCGGCGGTGAGGTGCACCCGTCGGCCCGCCGCGTCGGTCCAGAACCACAGCCGTCCACCCCGGATCCGGCGCAGCAGTTCGGCGCGGTCGGGGGTCTCGTGCGCGCTGACCCCGCGCGGGCGGCCCGCCTGCTCGTCGGCGTCGGCCATGAACGCGGCGAACCACTCGACGGCCAGGTCGGCGTCGTCCTCGGTGGCGAGGGTCAGCGCGCCGGGCACCCGTGCCGGACCTACCAGATCGCCGAGCTCGTGCAGCCGGGTGTGCTGGGCGACCTCGACCCGGCCGCCGCCGAGCCGGGCCACCTCGCCGACGCACCGCCGCACGGCGGGCAGCGCGCCATTGACGGCGCGCACCTCCTCCCCGCGCTCGTGCCACACCCGGGCCAGCGCCACGGCCGCCTCGTCGGGCATCGGCAGCAGGAACGGCGGGCGCGGCGCGAAGGGCGCAGCGCGCATCCCGGCACCGACCACCGCGCCGGACGCGTCCCGGACCACCAGCCACCAGTCGTCCTCCGGCGGCGGGACCCCGTCGGCACGCCGGGCCAGCCGCCCGCTCGCGACGGTGGCCACGACGGTGCCGACCACCGGGTTCGCCGCCAGGTGGTCGCCGGCCGCGGCGAGGAACTCGCCCGGATCGGCGTGGAAGTGCAGGGTAGGGGCGTCGCTCATGCGCGCACGGTAGCCCGCCGCCGTGGTGCGGCCGTACCGGATTTCCGGCGGGTGTTTTCTGGACTTGCCGGTCCACTTTTGCCGAGCCACAGTGACGTCAGGCGGTCGGGCCCGGGCCGGTCGCGGAGTTGTCCACGAGTGATCTGGTCAACGGGCTGCTGGGGCGCTGGGAGAACGCGATCGCCGACGGCGTCCGGCACATGCAGTCGACCGGCGACATCGCGCCCGAGGTGGACGCGGGCCGCGCCGCCGCGGCCCTGCTGGCGGGCATCCAGGGTGGCGTGCTGTTGCTGCTGCACACCGGGCGGACGGACCATCTGGCGGCCGCCCTCGACCTGGCCCTCGACGCCCTGCGCGGCCGGGGGGGCCCTGACCGGCGTGCCCCGTCCAGTCGGGTGCCGGCCGCCGCGTCAGCCGGTGGCCAGCTCGGCGAACCAGCGCCGGCCGGCCGGGTGGAGGTCGCGGACCACCAGGCCGGCCGCCGCGGCCGGCTCGTGTACCGCCCGGGTGTCCAGCCGCGCCCAGCCGAAACTCGGCCCCCGGCGCCGCCCGGACACCACCCGCGCCCGGCCCTGCCAGGTGCCGCTGCCCGGCGGGTCCAGCTCGACCAGGACCGTGCCGTCCGGTCGGAGCAGCTCGCGGCACCGGCGCAGCAGCCGCCCCGGGTCGCCGCCGATGCCGATGTTGCCGTCCAGCAGCACCACGTGCCGCCACCGGCCCTCGGCGGGCAGCGGGTCGAAGAGGTCGGCCTCGATCGCGACGGCGCCCCGCGCCCGGGTCAGCGCCACCGCCCGGGACGAGACGTCGATCCCCACCGTGGTCAGCCCGGCCCGGGCCAGCGCCACGGTGAGCCGGCCCGGCCCGCAGCCCAGGTCCAGCGTCGGGCCGGCGCAGCGGGCCACCACCGCGGCGGTCGCCGGCTCGGCCGGCCCGTGCCACCGCTCCACCGGCAGCCGGTGGCGCGTCCCGTCGGCCTGCACCAGCCAGTGCGCGTCGGCGTCCCGGTGCCGCAGCACGGTGGCGAAGCCGTCCGCCGTCACCGCCGGCCCCCGACCGGCCGCGCGCGCCGCAGGGCGGCGACCTCCCGGGCGAACCGGCCGGTGGGGACCAGGCCGGTCACCGCGAGCGCGTCGGCCCAGTCGTCCACGTCGCGCAGCACCGGCAGCGTCCCGACCCGCAGGCCGCGTCCGGCCAGCGCGTCCCGGGTACGCCGGCCGGTCTCCGGGGTGGACATCGGCACCCCGCGCAGCGCCGCCGCCTGCCGGGGGTCGCGCAGCCCCAGCGCCCACCAGCCGCCGTCCGCGGCCGGGCCGAGCACCGCGTCGGTCGCCGTCGCGCCGAGTCGGCGTACGGCGGCGGCCAGCAGCGCCTCGGTCAGCTGCGGGGTGTCCATGCCGATCTGGAGCACCGGCCGCCCCGGGTACGCGGCGGCCACGTCGGCGTGCGCGTGCGCGAGCCGGTCGGCGAGGTCGTCGCCCCGCTGCGGCAGCACCGGCCAGCCGGCGACCGCGGCGGCCAGGTCCGGCCCGTCCTCGGCGTCGGCGAACCGGCCGGCGAGCGCCAGCACCGGCACGGCTCCCGGGGTGGCGGCGACCGCGTCGAGGGTGTCGCGCAGCGCGGCGGCGGCGATCCGGGCCGCCTGCGCGGGCCCGGCGGGTGGGCAGAGCCGGGTCTTGACCGCCCCGGCCACGGGCGCCTTGGCCACCACCAGCAGGACGGTCACGGCCGACCGTCCACGTTGCGCAGCACCGCCAGGAAGTCCCGGGTGGCGCGGACCGTGCCGCGCACCGAGCCGGAGACCTTGGACCGGGTGCCGGCGGCGCGCGGGGCGTAGCGGACGTCGCGCTCGTGGATCCGCCAGCCGGCCGCGGCGGCCCGGATCATCAGCTCGAGCGGGTAGCCGAAGGCCCGGTCGGTGACGCCGAGGGCGAGCAGGGCGTCCCGCCGGGCCACCCGGATCGGGCTGAGGTCCCGCAGCGGCACCCCGCGCTGCCGCAGCAGCGCGGCGACCAGCGCCGTGCCGGCCCGGGCGTGCCACGGCCAGGCCCCGGCGGACACCGGCCGGCGCCGGCCCACGGCCAGGTCGGCGGCGCCGGCCGCCACCGGGGCGACCAGGGCGGGCAGCTCGCCCGGGTCGAAGGAGCCGTCGGCGTCGAGCACGCAGACCAGCTCGGTCTCGGCGTGTTCGACGCCGGTGTGCACGGCCGCCCCGTAGCCGCGGCGGGGCTCCCGCACCACGCGCGCGCCGTGCCGGGCGGCCACCTCCGGCGAGCCGTCCCGTGACCCGTTGTCCACCACGATCGCCCGGTAGCCGGGCGGCAGCGCGGTCAGCACGCCGGGCAGGGCGGCGGCCTCGTCCAGGCACGGCAGCACCACGTCGATCTGTGTCGGCATGCGGCCGACGCTAGGCCGGTGAACGCCCGGCCAGGCCCCGATCGTGCTTACGGAACCCTTACCGAGCAGGCATTTCTTACCATCCGGTGACGTGCCGCCCGTTCGGCCGACGCGGCGGCGCGACGGGTCGTACCGTCCGGTCGTCATGAGACCCGCGGCCACCCTGCCCCGCGTCCCCGGCCCGCGGCGGACCGCCCCCGGGCACCGGGGCGACCTGGTCGCGCTGGCCGTCGAGGCGGTGCTGCTGGCCGCCGCGGTCGCGGTCGGGCTGGTGCTCAACCGGCGCGGCGTGGGGCTGCACGCGGACGCCGCGCCGCTCTACGCCGTCTGGCGGCCGCACGCGGGCTGGGGCACTCCGCTCGCGGTGCTGGTCGCGGTGGTCGTGCTCGGGCCGGGCCTGGCCTGGGCGCGGACCGCCCGCTGGGGTCCGCTGCTGGCCGCCGGCTGGCTGGCCGCGGTGGCGTGGACCCTGTCGCTGGCCCTGGTGGACGGCTGGTCGGCCGGGCTGGCCCGGCGGCTCACCGCGCAGGCCGAGTATCTGCACGAGGTGCCGGGCGTGGCCGACATTCCCCGGATGCTGGCCGGCTTCACCGACCGCATCCTCGACTTCCAGCCCGACTCCTGGTCCACCCACACCGCCGGGCACCCGCCGGGGGCGCTGCTGGTCTTCGTCTGGCTGGACCGGATCGGCCTGGGCGGCGGCGCCGCCGCGGCGCTCTGCTGCGTGCTGGTCGGCGCGACCGCCGCGGTCTCGGTGCCGGTCACCCTGCGCGCGCTGGGCGCCGCCGAGGCGGCACGGGCGGTGCTGCCGTTCCTCGTGCTGCTGCCCGGGGCGGTCTGGCTGGGCGCCTCCGGCGACGCGGTCTTCACCGGTGTGGTCGCCGCCGGCCTGGCCCTGCTGGCGGTACGCGGGCCGGTCGCCGCGCTGGCCGGCGGGGTGCTGCTCGGCTTCGCGCTGCACCTGTCGTACGGGTTCGTGCTGGTCGGGGCCCTGGCGGTGGCCGTGCTGGCGCTGCGCCGGGACCGCCGCCGGGCCGCGCTGCTCGCCGCGACGGCCGGCGTCGCCGGCGTCACGGCGCTCTTCGTGCTGGCCGGCTTCCGCTGGTGGGAGGGGTACGACCGGGTGGTCGAGCGCTACTACCAGGGCTGGGCGGCCGACCGCCCGTACGCCTACTGGGTCTGGGCGAACCTGGCGGCGCTGCTGCTCTCCGCCGGGCCGGTGCTCGGCCCGGCGCTGCGCCGCACGGCGCTCGCGGCTCGGGCCGCCTGGCGATCATCCGGCTCCGTGCGGGGCGGCCCGCTCGGTGACCGGGTGCCCGACCGGCCGGACGCCGGGCTCGGTGGCGCCGTCCGGCTCGGCCGGCGGTGGGTGGCGCGGGTGGCGGCGCTCGGGCCGACCGTCCTGCCGCCGGCCGCCGCCGCGCTGGCGGTGGCCGCCGCCGACCTCTCCGGGATGAGCAAGGCCGAGGTGGAGCGGATCTGGCTGCCGTTCGCGGTCTGGCTGCTGGTCGCCGCGGCCCACCTGCCGGCACCGACCCGCCGCTGGTGGCTGGCCGCCCAGGCCCTCACCGCACTGACCGTCAACCACCTGCTCTTCACGGTCAGCTGACCCCCGCCGGTTGCCTCGCCCGATCCGGCGATCATGAAGTTGGCGGTGATGAATCGGGCGGATCGTGCCGCCAACCTCATGATCGACGGGGGAGAGGGGTCAGGCGGGCAGGGCGGCGGGTTCGCGGAGAGGGTCGGTGGCGAAGGACGTCACGCCTTCAGTGAAGGTGACGCGCGCGGTGTAGTTGAGGAGGTTGCGGGCGCGGGTGGGGTCGGCCACCACGTGCCGGACGTCGGCCGCCCGCGCGCCGCCGACCACCTCCGGCTCGGGGCCGCCCATGGACCGGGCCAGGGCGGTCGCCAGGTCGCCGACGGTGTGCGGCTCGCCGGAGCAGACGTTCACCGGGACCAGACCGTCCGGCGTGGGCGCGGTGAGCGCCAGCAGGTTGGCCCGGGCCACGTCGGTGACGTGCACGAAGTCGCGGCGCTGCCGCCCGTCCTCGTACACCCGGGGCGGCCGGCCGTCGGCGAGCGCCGAACGGAACAGCGAGGCGACCCCGGCGTACGGGGTGTCGCGGGGCATCCGGGGACCGTAGACGTTGTGGTAGCGCAGCGCCCACACCCCGCCCCCGGTCTGCCGGGCCCAGGCCGCGGCGTAGTGCTCCTGCGCGAGCTTGCTGGCCGCGTACGTGCTGCGCGGCTCCAGCGGGGCGTCCTCGGGGACCAGGGCCGGGTCGAGGGTGCCGGCGCAGTCCGGGCAGGTCGGGTCGTAGCGGCCGGCGGCCAGGTCGGCGGGGCGGCGCGGGGAGGGGCGGACCACGCCGTGCCGGACGCAGGTGTAGCGCCCCTCGCCGTAGACCACCATCGAGCTGGCCAGCACCAGCCGGGACACCCCGGCCCGGTGCATCGCGGCGAGCAGCACCGCCGTGCCGTGGTCGTTGTGGCCGGCGTAGTCGGGGGCGTCGGACGGGTCCAGCCCGTGCCCCACCATGGCCGCCTGGTGACAGACCGCGTCCACCCCGGACAGCAGCCGGTCCAGCAGCGCGACGTCGCGGACGTCGCCGACCACCGGGTCGTGCGGCCGGGACCACTCCGGCAGCGAGCCGCCGTGCGCCTGGGGGAGCAGCGCGTCCAGGCAGACCGGCTCGTGCCCCTCGGCGGCCAGCAGGTCCGCGACGTGCGATCCGATGAAGCCGGCCGCGCCGGTGACCAGTACCCGCATGCGGCCCACGCTAGGGCACCGGGCGGTTCGGGTCGGGCGGTTCGGGTGGACGTCAGCGATCCGTAAGAGCCTGGCAGCGGATCCCTCGACGATCGACGATGGCGCCGGCCCCGTGCCCCCCTCGCGTCAGGGACGGTCGATCAGCTCGCCGACGTGCAGGGTGGCGGCGAGCAGGTCGGGGTCGCCGGTGCGGTCGTACGACTCGACGGCCGTGTCGGCGAACTTCAGGACGTGCTCGTCGCCGTGCTCGGCGGCCCGCTGGAGCGCCTCCTCGCGGGTCAGCTCGGACCAGCGCCGGACGACCTCCGCGCGCGGCGCCGGCCGGGCCGGGGCGTAGGTCGCGATGACCGCCGCCACGGCCGCCCAGGCCGATGCGAGGCTCGGCAGCCACTGGTCGGTCGGGAGGACCGGGAGCACGTGCCGCACGGCGTTGGGCGCGGTGGCGGCATGGACCAGCAGGACCGGCGAGCCGTGGCCGAGCCCGAGGTAGGCCCCGGCGGCGCTGTCGACGAGCGACTCCAGCCGCGCCGGGACCTCCTCGGCGGACGTCGCCGGCTCCAGTGCGCGCAGGCTCGCGGTCCAGCCCGGGCTGCGCTCGAGCCGGTCGAGCCGGTGGGCGATGAAGCCGCTCTGGTCCGTCAGTCGGGTGACGGCCGGCAGGGCCCGTCGTGGGGTGAGGGTGCCCTCCGGCGCGACCACTCCGGCGAGCTCGCGGTAGCGAGCCGCCCAGAACGCCAGCCCGTGGGCCAGCTCGTCGAGGGTCTGGCGGGCGGGAGCGCGACCTTCGCCGCGCAGCGTACGCACCGCGTGGCCGACCCGGATCACCCCGTGGGTCGAGCCGGCCACGATGCCCGGCAGCAGCCGTGGCCACCACTCGGCGAGCACGTCCCGCCACGGGCGGTCGGTCAGCTCGTGCCGGAAGTACGCGGCCCAGTCGGGCAGCCGTCGCGCCTGGCCCAGCGCCGAGCGCCACTCGCCGGGCCGGATGGCCGCGCTCGTGCCGGGCAGCTCCGCCAGGCGGCGTACGTAGCGGTCGAGCCAGCCCTCGACGTCGACGTCGAGCCCGCGCCGGACCATGACCTCCACGGCCATCGGGCCGTGGTTGGTCAGCCCGTGGTTGCCCTCCTCGTCGCCGCCGAACTCCGGCCCGTACGCGTGCAGCCGTTCGTACGCCGCGGCCAGGGCGTCTGCCGTCGTTTCGCGGTTCATGGCGGCCACCTCAGCGGACCACGTCGTAGACGAGCTTGACGATGCCGTTGGCGTAGGTCTCGGACTCGACCACCCTCAGCATCTGCTTGTCCCGGTCGGTGTCGCTGAACATCCGCTTGCCGGCTCCGAGCAGGATCGGGAAGACCAGCAGGTGGTACCGGTCGATCAGGCCGGCGTCGGCGAGGTTCCGGGCGAGGGTGGCGCTGCCGTGGACGACGATGGGGCCGCCGTCGGTCTCCTTGACCGTCGCGACGTCCTCGAGGGAGCGCAGGATGGTGATCTCACCCCAGTTGCCGACGAGGGCCTCCGGGTCGAGGGTGGTCGAGACGACGTACTTCGGCAGCTCTTTGAGCGCCGCGAAGTCCGCCATGTCCGGCCACAACGGCGAGAACGCCTCGTAGCTGGTTCGGCCGAACATCAGCGCGGTGGCCTCTTCGGTCTCCCGGCCCTTGAGCTCGTACGCCTCGGGCACGAACTCGATGTCCCGGTAGGTCCAGCCCCCGCTGCGGTGGGCCTCGGTGGGGGTGCCGCCGCCGGGCGAGTCGACGACGCCGTCCAGCGAGACGAAGGCGGTGTAGATCAGCGTGCGCATCTTCGATGTCCTTTCGGTGGTCCGAGCGGATGTCCTCAGTCTTCGGTGGTGTCACGCGCACGGCCACGATTAGGCTCAGACCTAATCGGGAGGCCTGGCCGCGTGATCCACCTGCACTTCACGGCGACGGACCTCACCCGCGTGCGCTTCGCCGCCTCGCCCCTCACGGAGACCGTCGCCAGCCTGCGTACTCTGGCCGCCGGCCGGCAGGGGCCGCACCTGCACCGTCCCTGGATCGACCGGTTCGCCGAGCGAGCGGGCCGGCTGCGCGAGCGCGACCTCGACCTGCTGCGGGCGCTGGTGCGCCCGGCGGGCTACCTCCCCGACTTCCTACTGCCACCGCCGGGCCGCCGGTCCTCGACCTTCGCGGACGCGCTCGCGCAGGTCGCCGACGCCGATCCGGAGATCGTGGCGCGGGAGTTGGCGCACCTCGCGACCCACCGGATCGCCCAGCAGGGGCCCGGCCGCGAAGGCCGGCGCGCCCTGCTCCAGGCGCTGGTGGACCGTCCGGACGCGGGCATCGGCCCGGTCACGGAGGCGCTCGAGGCCTACCACCGGGTCGCGATCGCCCCGGACTGGCCGCGGATCGACGCGCTGCTCAACGACGACATCGCCTACCGACTCGACGCCCTGGCCGACGGCGGCGTCGACCGGATGATGAGCAACCTGCACCCGTCGGTCACGTTCGCCGACGAGACCCTGAGCATCGTCAAGTACTACGAGGGCCACGCCGACTGCGGCGGGCGGGGCCTGCTCCTCGTGCCGTGCGCCTTCGCCTGGCCGGACGTCCTGGTGCGGACCGCGCAGCCCGAGCCACCCAGCGTCTCCTACTCCCCGCGCGGCCTCGGCCGGCTCTGGGAGGAGCACCCCGCGCAGGCCGGCTCCGCGCTGGCCGGCGTGCTCGGACAGACCCGGGCCGGCCTGCTGGCCCAGCTCGACCTGCCGATGTCGACCAGCCAGGCCGCCACCCAGATGGCGCTCTCCGCGCCGACCCTCAGCGTGCACCTCCAGGCGCTGCGCGCCGTCGGGCTGCTCAGCTCGCGCCGGGCGGGCCGGCAGGTGCTCTACTCGCGCACCGACCTCGGCGACCGGCTGCTCAGCGAGGCAGGCCGCCAGCGGTAAGCGTTCGGTAATGCGGCAAACCGGAACGCTTGCCGGCACCGGCGTCTAGCGTCTGGCTGGAGCCCGGTCCGCGCCACAGGAGGAGACGTGCCCGCCAGCCCACCCCCGCCGGACGACGCGCCGGCCGCCGCCCCGGCGGCGCTGTGGCGAGGGCTGGCCCGGCACCGCCCGCCCGGGGTGGACGCCGCCGACCGCGCCTGGCGCAGCCCGGTCCGTGGGCCGTGGCTCACCTCGGTGCTCGGCGCCGTGCTGCTGGCCACCCTGCCCCTGGTGGTCGTCACCGGGCTGCTCGACTGGATCGCCTACGGGCCCCGGCTCGGCCAGGCGTTCCCCCGGGACGTGGGCTGGCTGCACCCGCCGGTGTTCGACTGGCCGACCCGGCCCGCCTGGCTGTTCCGCCTCACTCAGGGGCTGCACGTGACGCTCGGGATCGTGCTGGTGCCGGTGGTGCTGGGCAAGCTCTGGTCGGTGGTGCCCAAGCTCTTCGACTGGCCGCCGGCCCGCTCGACCGCCCAGGTGCTGGAGCGGCTGTCGCTGCTGCTGCTGGTCGGCGGCATCCTCTTCCAGACGGCCACCGGCCTGCTCAACATCCAGTACACGTACCTGTTCGGCTTCGACTTCTACACCGCCCACTGGTACGGCGCGTGGATCTTCACGGCCGCGCTGGTCACCCATGTGGCGATCAAGCTGCCCCGGCTGGTCAGCGCGCTGCGCGGGCCCGGCTACGCGCGTACCCCGACGGGGCGGACCCGGCCGGAGCCGGCGGATCCGGACGGTCTGGTGGCCCGGCGGCCCGGGCCGGCGACGATGAGCCGGCGCGGGGTGCTGGCCCTGGTCGGCGGCGGCGCGCTGCTGCTGGCGGCGCTGACCGTCGGGCAGAGCGTCGACGCGCTGCGCCGCACCGCGCTGCTCCTGCCCCGGGGCCGGCGCGTCGACGACGGGCCGACCGGCTTCCCGGTCAACCGCAGCGTCGCGGCGGCCGGCGTGACCCCGGAGCAGACCGGGCCCGGCTGGCGGCTCACCCTGCGCGCCGGGAACCGCACGGTCACCCTGGACCGGGCCCGGCTGCTCGCGATGGGGCAGCACACGGCCGTCCTGCCGATCGCCTGCGTGGAGGGCTGGTCCACCACGCAGACCTGGACCGGGGTCCGGCTGCGCGACCTCGCCGCCCTGGCCGGGACGGCCGGTCCGGCCACCGCGCGGGTGCGGTCGCTGGAGCGCGCCGGCCTGTTCCGCGAGGCCGTCCTGCACGGCGGCCAGGTGACCGATCCGGACGCGCTGCTCGCGCTGCGGGTGAACGGCGTCGACCTGAGCCCCGACCACGGCTACCCGGCGCGGATCGTCGTGCCGGCGCTGCCCGGGGTGCACTGCACCAAGTGGGTGGCGGAGATCGTGTTCGATGGCTGAGTTCCGGCGGGCCTACGGCGCCGCGCCCTGGCACCTGCTGCTCCTGGCGGGCTGCTTCGCGGTCACCGGCTGGATCGCGCTGCGGCTGGCCGGTGAGGCGTCGGCCGGCCGGATGCTGCTCTGGTTCCTGGGCGCGGTGATCGCGCACGACCTGGTCCTCTTCCCGGTGTACGCCTCCGTCGACCGGGCGCTGCGCCGCGCCCTGGGTCGGGGTGGCGGCCCGTCGGCGCTGAACCACGTCCGGATCCCGGCGCTCGGGGCCGGCCTGCTGCTGCTGGTCTATCTGCCCGGGATCCTCGGGCTCGGTGACGGCACCTACCGGGCGGCGACCGGCCTGGCGCCCCGGGCCATGCTCGGCCGGTGGCTGGCGGTCAGCGGAGCGCTCTTCGCCGCGAGCGCGCTGCTGTACGCAGCCCGCCGGCTCGCTCGCCGGGCCCCCTGACGGCGACGGTCAGGGGGCGATGCGCAACTTGCGGATCTGCGTGCCGTCGTAGTCTTCGAACCGGAACCGAAGGCCGGCGAACGGGCTGCCGGGGAAGTCGCCGGTGATGGTGGCGGTCACCACCGTGCCCGCCGGGGTGTCCTCGACGTCGGTGATCTCGTAGGAGACCAGGGGCGTGTCGCGGCGCCAGGCGCGGATCTCCTCGATGCCACGGTGGGTCCTCCCCTCGTCCTCGACCACGGCGTCGTCGGCGAAGAGGGCGAAGTAGGCGTCCCTGTCCGGCTGGCCGGCGAGCGCGAAGTAGCGGCGGACGATCTCGGGTGCGGTGTTCACGATCCTGATCCTGCCCGGCGGGTACGACGAAAACGCCCGGTTCGCAGGCATCCGGCCGAGCCTCCGGGTCAGGAGCCCGGGCCGACCAGCAGGGCGGCCACCGTGGCCGCGGTGGCCAGGACGGCGAGCGCGGCGCTGGTGGCCACGAACCGGCCCAGCGGCACGGCCACCCCGGCGGCGCGACAGCGCTCGTACCAGATCAGCGTCGCCAGCGAGGCCCACGGGGTGGCGAGCGGGCCGACGTTGGTGCCCACCAGCAGGGCCAGCAGCTGGGTGTGGTTCCCGGTGACGATGACCGCCTCGCCGGCCAGGTACGCGGGCAGGTTGTTGACCACGTTGGCGAAGAGCGCACCGACGCCACCGGCCCGCAGCGCGCCCGCCGCGCCCGGGTCGGCGCCGATCAGCGTGCCCATCACGGTGTCCAGGCCGTGCCGGCCGATGGTCTGCACCACCAGGAACAGCCCGACCACGAAGACCAGCAGCCGCCACGGGATCAGGGCGAGCCGCAGGCTGCCCCGGGCGCGCACCGCGAAGCCGGCGACCAGGATCGCGGCGGCCACCCCGGAGGCGACGCCGATCTCGACACCGACCAGGATCCCGGCAACGAAGAGCAGGCAGGCGGCGAGCGCGGTGCGGTAGAGCACCCGGTCCGGCGGCACGTGCGGCGGCGGCGGGACGAACGGGTCGGCGCCGGCCCGGGCCGGCCGCCAGTACCACCACCAGAGCAGCGCCATGGTGATCACGATGGCCACGAGCTGCGGCCACCACATCCGGGCCGCCCAGGGCACCGGGTCCAGGCCGACCCGGTCGCTGGCCAGGATGTTGGTCAGGTTGGACACCGGCAGCAGCAGGCTCGCCGTGTTGGCCAGCCAGACCGTGGTCATGGCCAGCGGGGTCGGCGGCACGCCCAGCTTGCGGGCCAGGGCGATCATCACCGGGGTGAGCAGGACGGCCGTGGTGTCCAGGTTGAGCGCGATCGTGGTCACCGAGGCGAAGCCGACGCAGAGCCAGAACAGCGCCCGGTAGCTGCCCCGGGCGGTGATCGCCACCCGGGCGGCGAGCGCGTCGAAGACCCCGGCCACCGCGGTCAGCTCGGCCAGCACCACGACCGTGCCCAGGAAGATCAGGATGGGCACGATCCGGCGTACGGTGGACTCGGCGTCGGCGCGGGGGAGGAGTCCGGTGAGGACGCAGAGGACGCCCACCACGGCCAGCCCCAGCGCGATCCAGTCCAGGATGTGCAGTCGGCCCCAGCGGGTCCGGTCCGGTGCGGCGGACGGCGGCTCGCCCACGGTCTCCACGAGGGATGATCCTCGCACACCCCCGCCCGGCCGGACCGGCCCGACGCGGCCGCCGCAGCGGCTGCCGAGGGTGTCCACGGATTGACGGTCAGTGGCCATAATGATCGGGTGGCTGTAGGCGCGCACCCGACCCGGTCCGACCGCCCCATCGACTTCTTCATCAGCTACTCGCCCGCCGACGAGCGCTGGGCGACCTGGCTGGCGTGGGAGTTCGAGGCGGCGGGTTACCGCACCCTGCTCCAGGCGTGGGACTTCGTGGCCGGCACCAACTTCATCGACTTCATGGACCGCGGGGTCCGTGAGGCCGAGGTGGTGGTGGCGGTCCTGTCCGAACGCTACCTGCACTCGACCTACGGCAAGCTGGAATGGCAGGCCGCGCTGCGTGCCGACCCGGACGGCACCGGCAACAAGCTGGTCACCGTGCGGGTCGAGGACTGCCCGATCGACGGCCTGCTCGCCACCATCACCTACGTCGACCTGGTCGGCGTGAGCGACCCGGCGCAGGCCCGGGGCCGGGTGCTCGACCGGATCCGGCAGACGCTCGACGGCCGCGCCAAACCCATGCGGCAGCCGGCCTTCCCGCACCATCCCGCCGACCCGGCCGGGGTGCTCGCCGCGCCCGCCACCGGTGCGCCGGCGCCGCGCCGCGCCCGGCGTACCCCCATCAACCCGCCGCCGTTCCCGCCCGCGGCGGCCGTGCCGACGGCGCGCGGCGCCCTGAGCGTGCTCCAGGTCGCCGGGCCGCGCTTCGGCCGCGGGGTGATCGAGCCGGGCGCCCCGGTCACCCCGGGCGAGTTGCAGGAACACCTGATGGGCGACCTCACCCTGCTTCTGAACGACGGGGTGCCACGGCCGGACCTGCTCGTGGTGGCCGGCAACCTGACCGAGTCGGGCAGCCCCCGGGAGTTCTCCGACGCGCTGAGCTTCCTCACCGGGCTGCGGGTGCTGCTCGGCCTGGAGCCACACCGGCTCGTCGTGGTGCCCGGCCCGCGCGACGTCACCATGGCCGCCAGCCGGGCCTACTTCGCCACCTGCGAGGCCGACGACGTCGACCCGCAGCCGCCGTACTGGCCGAAGTGGCGGCACTACGCGCGCCTCTTCGACGAGCTCTACCAGGGCCTCGAGGACCGGATCTTCGACAGCGAGCAGCCGTGGACCCTCTTCCCGGTGCCGGACCTGCGGGTGGTGGTGGCCGGGCTCAACTCCACCGTGGCGATCACCCACCGCGAGGAGGACCGGTACGGCTTCCTCGGCGAGGCGCAGTCCACCTGGTTCGCCCAGCGGCTGCGCCACTACCAGCAGTCCGGCTGGCTGCGGCTCGGCGCGATGGCGCACGCCCCCGGCCCGCGCACCCCGTACGCCGACGAGCTGGCCGTGCCCGACCGGGCGTCGCTGCGCGACCGCGGCTCGTTCAACCGGCTCGTCGGCCCGATGCTCAACCTGCTGCTCGCCGACGCCGCACCCGGCGCCCGGGTCGACCCGGTGGTGCCGCTGGCCACCGCCTCCCGCGACGGCCGTGCCCAGGTGCTCCGGCTCGGCGCCGACGGGATGACCCGCTGGGTGCTCGGCCGCGACGACCGGCACGAGGTGGGCGAGCCGACCATCCTGAGCTGGCCGCGCGCCGAGGCGACGTTCGGCGCGGCCGGCCCGGCCCAGGTGCCCGACCCCCGGCAGCCCACCGTGGTCGAGGGGCCCACCCAGGCCGCCGCCGCCGACCCGCCGGCCGCCGCGCCGGCCGTGGCCGCGCCCGCACCGCTGGACCGGCTGCTCGACCGGCTCGCCGAGGTCTGCGAGGCCCGCCACGACCGCGTGCTGGTCCGCCGGGTCGAGGCCGACCCGCCGCACCTCTACGTCACCTACCGCGCCGACGGGGTGGTCCGGCAGCAGCGGGTCGGGGCGTACGTGGGGACCCCGACCCCGGCCGACGTCGACGACTTCGCCCGGCGGGTGCACGCCACTGACCCGGATATCGGATCCGAGCTGGTCTACGACGGCGACCGGGTGCCGCGCGGGCTGGCCGAGGCGGCGCAGCGGCGCGGCGTGCGGGTGCTGCACCTGACCGAGTTCCAGGGCCTGCTCGACCTGCGCGAATACGTCGCCGCGCAGACCGCCCGGCTGCAGGCCGACCGGCTCTACCCGCCCGGGCAGTACGTGTCGCAGCGCTACCGGCACCTGGTCGGCGCCGACCAGCGGGTCCGCGAGGACGTGGTGGACGAGCTGTTGGAGCTGATCTCGGCACCGGACGGCCGGTTCGTGCTGGTGCTCGGCGACTTCGGCCGGGGCAAGACGTTCGCGCTGCGCGAGGTGGCCCGCCGGCTGCCCACGGCCGCCCCCGACCTGATCCCGATCCTGGTGGAGCTGCGCGCGCTGGACAAGGCGCACTCGGTCGACGGCCTGGTCGCCGCGCACCTGGCCAACCACGGCGAGCAGGTGATCGACCTCAAGGCGTTCCGCTACATGCTCCGCCAGGGCCGGATCGTGCTGCTCTTCGACGGGTTCGACGAGCTGGTCGCCCGGGTGACCTACGACCGGGCCGCCGACCACCTGGAGACGCTGCTCCAGGCGGCCGAGGGCAACGCGAAGATCGTGGTGAGCAGCCGGACCCAGCACTTCAAGACCAACTCGCAGGTGCTGACCGCCCTGGGCGAGCGGGTGGGCCTGCTGCCGCACCGCCGGGTGCTGGCCATCGAGGACTTCACCCCCGGCCAGATCGAGACGTTCCTGCGGCACCGCTACGGCGGCGACGAGCAGGCCGCCCGCGAGCGGCTCGACCTGCTGGCCGGGGTGAAGGACCTGCTCGGCCTGTCCCGCAACCCGCGGATGCTTGGCTTCATCGCCAACCTCGACGAGGGGCGGCTGGCCGCGGTGGCCGGTGCGGGCGGCACGTTCAGCGCGGCGGCGCTCTACCGCGAGATCCTGGAGTCCTGGCTGGACTTCGAGGAGCGGCGCACCCAGGGGATCCCGGGCGCGCCGGTGAGCCTGCGCCGGCCCGAGCTGTGGCACGCGGTGACCCGGCTGGCCTTCCAGCTCTGGGAAAGCGGCGAGTCCTACCTGCGCCTGGCCGAGCTGGCCGAGGCCGCAGGCCAGCTCGCCGGGCTGGCCGACTCCCGGCTGTCCGGGCCGCAGGCGATCCACGCGGTGGGCGCCGGCAGCCTGCTGGTCCGCACCGACGACGGGCTGTTCGGGTTCATCCACACCTCGGTGATGGAGTGGCTGGTCGCCGAGGGCATCGCCGCGCAGCTCAACCGGGGCGAGGAGCCCGCCGCGCTGGGGGTGCGCCCGCTGTCCGCGCTGACCGTGGAGTTCCTCGGCGACCTCGCCGACCCGGCCCACTGCACCGCCTGGACCGCTCGGGTGCTGGGTGACGAGACGGCCGGGGAGACGGTCCGGGCCAACGCGCTGCGGCTCAGCGCCCGGCTGCGGCTGCCCGACCGCGCCGACCTGCGCGGCGCGGTGCTGCGCGGCGAGGACCTGTCGCACCGGGAACTCGCCGGGGCGGACCTGACCGGCGCCGACCTGACCGACACCCGCCTGGTCGCCACCAACCTCACCGAGGCGCGGCTGGAGCACGCCCGGCTGCGCGGCGCCCGCCTGGACCAGGCCCGCCTCGCCGGGGCGGACCTGCGCGACGCGGAGCTGGCCGGCGCCCGGCTGTTCCGCGCCGACCTGCGCGGCGCCCGGATCACCGGCAGCAGGTGGCACCGCACGGCGCTGATCGACGTGAGCGCCGACGCGGCGCTGCTGCGCGCGCCGGAGCTGCGTGGCGCGGTGGTCGCCCCCGGCCGTCCGGTCGCGCCGGGCCTCGCCCCGCCCGCCGTGGGCGTCGCGTACGGCTTCGAGGTGGGCCGGCTGCCCGTGCCGGTGGCGTACAGCCCGGACGGGGCGGTGCTCGCGGTGGGCAGCGACGACGGTGGTGTGCTCATCTGCGACACCGCGGCCGGGCTGC
Organism: Micromonospora sp. NPDC004540; assembly: GCF_040610095.1. Classification (NCBI taxonomy): domain Bacteria; kingdom Bacillati; phylum Actinomycetota; class Actinomycetes; order Micromonosporales; family Micromonosporaceae; genus Micromonospora; species Micromonospora sp. NPDC004540. Next base: position 12,566 of record NZ_JBEXLR010000063.1, on the reverse strand, counting down.
CGGTGCGGACCCTCCAGGGCCACCGGGGCCGGGTCTACGCGGTCCGCTTCGACGCCGCCTCGCACCAGCTGGTCACCGGGGCGGCGGACCTCACCGTACGGCTCTGGGACGCCGACCACGGCGACGTGCGGCACGTCATCGAGGACGTCTTCGCCGGCTGGGTGTGGCCGCTGCTCACCGACGGCGAGCGGGGCCGGCTGGTGGTCGGCGACGCGGCCGGGGTGGTCCGGCTCTACGACACCCGGACCGTGCGGCTGCGCCACGAGTGGCCCGGTCACGCCGCGCCGATCTGGGGCACCTCGTTCAGCCCGGACGGCCGCCGGATCGTGGTGGTGGACAGCGCCGGCGTGGTCCGGGGTTGGGACATCCCCTCCGGCCGGTTGGCCTTCGAGGTGGCCGAGCCGGAGGTGGTCTACCGGGTGGTGCACAGCCCCGACGGCCGGCTGCTGGCCGCGGTCGGCCAGCACGGCCGGGTCTGGATCCGCCGAGCCACCGACGGCCAGCTGCTGCGCCAGCCGCGCGGCCACGAGGCCGACGTGTACGCCCTCGACATCCACCCCGACGGCACGCTGATGGCGACCGGCGACACCCACGGCGCGCTGCGGCTCTGGGAGACGGAGACCGGCCGCCCGGTCCGGGTGCTGGGCCGGCAGCGCGGCGCCATCTACAGCGTCCGGTTCAACGCCGACGGCAGCCTGCTCGCCACCGCCGCCAGCGACGGCGCGATCCAGCTCTGGGACAGCGCCGACGGCCAGCTGCGGCACGAGCTGACCCGGCACCGCGGCTCGGTCTGGCCGGTGGTCTGGCGGCCCGACCAGGCGCAGGTGGCGACCAGCAGCAACGACGGCACCACGCGGCTGTGGGACGTGCGCACCGGGCAGCTCCAGCACACCCTGCGCGGGCACGGCCGGCGGGTCACCGCGCTGTCCTTCCGCGACGACGGCGAGGTCCTCGCGGCCTGCGGCAACGACGGCGTGGTCCGGCTCTGGGAGCCGCGCACGGGCCGGCTGGTCCGACAGCTCGCCAGCCCGGCCGACCGGTTGCTCTCGGCCGTCTTCTGCCCGGGCGAGTCGCTGGTCGCCGCGCCGAGCGGCGACGGCGGCGTGCACCTGTGGAACACCGACACCGGCCACGATGAGCGGGAGCTCAACGTGGACACCGACCATGTCTGGGCGACCGCGTTCAGCCCCGACGGTGACGCCCTCGCCACCGCCAACGACGACGACACCGTGCGGCTGTGGTACCGGCGTACCGGCCGGCACTTCGCCACGCTCACCCCGCACCGGGGCCGGGTGCGCGCCATGGCGTTCAGCCCGGACGGCGAGACCATCGCGACCGGCTGCGACGACCAGCTCGTCCGGCTCTGGGACGCGGCCACCGCGACCTGCCGGCTCACCCTCGAACACCACACCGACCGGGTGTACGCGGTGTCCTTCAACACCGACGGGACGCTGCTCGCCAGCGCCAGCAACGACGGCGTCGCGGTGGTCTGGGACGCGCTCACCGGGGAGCGGCGCACGGTGCTCACCGAGCACACCGGCCGGCTCTGGTCGTGCGCGTTCAGCCCCAACGGCAACCTGCTCGCCACCGCCGGCGACGATCTCGTCATCCGGCTCTGGGACCCGGGGACCGGCCGGCTGCACGGCACCCTGGCGGCACACACCCGGCGGGTCTGGTCGGTGGCGTTCAGCCCGGACAGCAGCCTCCTGGCCAGCGCCGGCGACGACGGCACCGTGCGGCTCTGGGACGTCGCGGACCCGGAGCACGCCCAGTTGCGGGCCACCCTGATCGGCCTGCCCGACGGCTGGGCGGCGGTCAGCCCGGACGGCCGGTACAAGCTGGACGGTGACCCGGGCGGCCAGTTCTGGCACGTCATCGGCACCTGCCGGTTCGAGGTGGGTGAGCTGGACCCGTACCTGACGCAGGTGCGGCGGCTGGCCGTGGACGCCCCGTTCTGACCCTGGCGAGCCGTCGACCGGGCCGTCACCCGCGCGGAGCGCCAGTCAACAGCGTCGGCGCCGGACGCAGCGCCGACGACGTGACCACGGCGGGCACCTCCGCCTTCCTGGAGCTGTCCTACGTCTACCCGCGGGACAACAAGGACCAGGGGGCGGGTGCGGCGTTCCCGAGCACCCCGGGGCACTTCGACACACCGTCCTGCACCGACTGAGCGACGCGTCCGGGGCCCGGCTCTCCGCAAGGGGGGCCGGGCCCCGGCGTGTTCAGCCGGGCATCACCACGGCGTTCCCGGTCACCCGTATCCCGCCGGTGCCGGCCGGCACATCGACCACCAGCAGGCCCGGCCGGCCCAGGTCCGCGCCCTGATGCAGGTGCAGCGTGGTCGGCGGCTCGACCAACCGGTGGGTGCGCAGGTAGCCGCCGAGCGCCGCGGCGGCCGCGCCGGTCGCCGGGTCCTCGACGACGCCGCCGACCGGGAAGGGATTGCGGACGTCGAACCGGGTGCCGGAGGCGCGCCACACCAGCGCCACGGTGGTCCAGTCCCGCCGCCGCATCAGGTCCCGCAGCCGGTCGAAGTCGTAGTCGAGCGCGGCCAGCCGCTCCCGGGTCGCCGCGCCCAGAATCAGGTGGTACGCCCCGGCGTACCCGACGCGGGGCGGCAACGCCGGATCGAGGTCTGACGCCGCCCAGCCCAGGGCGGCGAGCGCCTCGGCGAGATCGTCCGGCGCCACCGGGGCGTCGGAGGGCGCCACGCTGGTCAGGGTCGCGGTGGGCCGCCCGCCGGCATCCCGGGCGGTCGCCACCGGGACCACGCCGGCCCGGGTCCGGAAGACCAGATCGCCGGTGCCGGCGCGTTCCGCGACGGCCACGGCGGAGGCGATGGTGGCGTGGCCGCAGAACGGCACCTCGGCCTGCGGGCTGAAGTAGCGCACGTCGTACTCGCCGGGACCACCGGGGGTGAGGAACGCCGTCTCGGAGTATCCGACGTCGGCGGCGATGGTCTGCATCTCCGGGTCGGTGAGGTCACCCGCGTCGAGGACCACGCCGGCGGGGTTGCCCGCCGCCGGGTCGGTGGTGAAGGCGGCGTACCGCAGGACTTCCGTCATGGCGCCACGGTACGCGTCAGCCACGGACGGGCCCCGTCCACCGGATCTCGCCCTCGTGCCGGATCCGGGTGGGTGTCAGGCCGGCGGCGGTGGCGACGGCGGCGGAGGCCCGGTGCTCCGGGTGGATGTGGGCGATCACGGTGCGCACCTCCTGCTGCCCGAGCCAGGCCACCAGCCCCCGGGCCGCCTCGCCGGCGATGCCCCGCCCCTGCCAGGGAGTGCCGACCACCCAGGCGATCTCCGCGACGCGATCGTGGGCGGGGCCGGTGACGGTCGCCTGGACCGTGCCCACCAGGCACCCCTCGTCGCGCAGCCGGATCACCCAGTTGCACCAGGAGACGTCCGGGTCGGGCGAACCGGCGACGAGGCGTTCGTAGCGGGCGCGCAGGCCCGCCGGATCGGCCGGAGAGCCCCCGATGAACGCGTGCAACTCCGGATCGCCCAGCACGACGGCCATCTCCTCCGCGTGCTCCACGACCAGCGGCAGCAGAACCAGCCGCTCGGTGCGGATGGTCTCGGCCTCCATGCGCCTCCTACCTCAGGCGCCGGTCGACTCCAGGCGCGTCGATCATGAGGTTAGCGCCCCGGAACGCGCTTCCCACAGGTGCCAACCTCATGATCAACGCGAAGGGAGGGGTCAGCGTCGCCACTTCTGGTTGGGGGCGCCGGTGCAGTCCCAGATCTGCAGGCGGGTGCCGTCGGCGGAGCTGGCGCCGGTGGCGTCCAGGCACTTGTTGGCCTGGGGGTTGACGATGTCGCCGGCGGCGCTGAACACCCAGCGCTGGGCGCCGGTGCCGTTGCAGTCCCAGAGCTGCACCTTCGCGCCGTTGGCGGTCGACCCGCTGGACACGTCGAGGCACTTGCCGAGGGCGCGGACCGAGCCGTCGGCGTTCCAGGTCCAGCGCTGGGCCGCGGTGCCGTTGCAGGTCCAGAGCTGCACCGCGGTGCCGTTCGCGGTGTTGGCGCCGGCCACGTCCACGCACTTGTTGCCGTACCCGACGATCTGGCCGCCGGTGCCCCCGCCGCCGCCGTTGTCCCAGGCCTGGACCCGGACGTAGTCGATCGTCATGGTCTGCGGGAAGGTGGTGCTGCCGTCCGGCGAGCCGGGCCAGTTGCCGCCCACCGCGACGTTCATGATCATGAAGAACGGATGGTCGAAGACCCACCGGTTGCCGCCCGCGTCGGCCGGGGTCTTGCGGGAGTACGCCACGCCGTCGAGGTACCAGGTGATCGAGTCGGGGGCCCAGTCGACGGTGTAGGTGTGGAAGGCGTCGGCCAGCGCCTGGCCGCCGGGCAGCGAGGTCTGGCCGGTCAGCGGGTTGCCGCCGGAATAGCCCGGGCCGTGCAGGCTGCCGTGCACGGTGGACGGTTCGCGGCCGATGTTCTCCATGATGTCGATCTCGCCGCTGTTGGGCCACGGGTTGGTGGCGATGTCGTTGCCGAGCATCCAGAACGCGGGCCAGATGCCCTGCCCGCGCGGGATCTTGATGCGCGCCTCGAAGCGGCCGTACGCCTGGCTGAACGTGCCGTTGGTGAGCAGGCGGGCGGAGGTGTACTGGCAGCTGCCGTACCAGCAGGAGTAGCCGGACGGGTTCTCCCGGCGGGCGGTGATGACCAGGTTGCCGTTGCCGTCGAGGGCGGCGTTGCGGGTGCTGCTGGTGTAGTACTGCAACTCGTTGTTGCCCCAGCCGCTGCCGCCGGTGTCGTAGCGCCACTTGCTCCCGTCGGGAGCCGCGCCGACCGGGCCGTTGAAGTCGTCGGACCAGGTCACGGCGCCGGGCGCGGCCACGGCGGAGGTGCCGGTGACGGTGGTGAGCGCGGCCGTGAGACCCACGGTCGCGAGGGCCACGGCGGCGATGGTGCGGATGCTGCGCACGGGGTGCCTCCTGCGGTTTCCGGTCGTCCCCGCTGCGACGGACGGGCTGTCCCCGAACGGTAAACAAACCATAGAGATAGACTTCGATGAAGTTATGAATGAAGTTCGGAGCTGTCAAGAGAGCGCTTCCCGACGCCGCGCGACCGGTTCCGGAACCGGCCGGAAATATTGACGTCATGCGATGCGGTTCGGGAGGATCCGGAACCGGGACGTGGGCGGCCCCGGGCCGACGGGGCACCGGGCGACCGGTCCCAGGGGAGGCGCGCGATGAGACTGCCCAGACCTGCCACGCTCGCCGCGGCCGGCGTCCTGGTGGTGGCCCTGCTGCCGGCCGTGCCGGCGGCGGCCGCCGACTCCGGCACGGTCACCGTCACCGCCGGCCGGTTGGTGTACGCGACGGCCGAGGGGAGCCCGGTGCCGGTGGACCTCGCCGTGTCCACCTCGGACGGGCGGCCCCTGGCCGCGGCGGTCACCGTGCGCTGGGCCACCGGCGCCGGCACCGCCACCCCGGGCGCCGACTACACCGCCGCCGCCGGCACGGTCACCTTCCCGGCCGGCAGCCCGTCCGGCGCCACCCGATCGGTCGCGGTCGCGGTGCGCGCGGACGGCGCGGCGGAGACCGCCGAGACGGTGCCGCTGACCCTCACCGCCGACGGGGCCACCGTGGCGACCCGGCCCATCGTGGTGGTCGACGCGCACGGCCTGCCGTACCTCGACTCCCGGCTGCCGGTGCGGCGACGCGTCGCCGACCTGCTGGTCCGGATGACGCTCGCCGAGAAGATCGGCCAGATGGCCCAGGCGGAGCGGGCGGCGGTCGCCGACGACCCGACCGCCGTCGCGCGCTGGCAACTGGGCTCGGTGCTCTCCGGCGGCGGCTCGACCCCGGCCAGCAACACCCCGGCGGCCTGGGTCGAGATGGTCAACGGGCTCCAGGCGCAGGCGCTGAGCACCCGCCTCCAGATCCCGCTGATCTACGGCATCGACGCCGTGCACGGCCATGGCAACGTCGTCGGCGCCACCGTCTTCCCGCACAACGTCGGCCTCGGCGCCACCCGCGACCCGAAGCTGGTCGAGCGGGTCGGCCACGCCACCGCGGCCGAGGTACGCGCCACCGGCATCCCGTGGAACTTCGCGCCCTGCCTCTGCGTCTCCCGGGACGAGCGGTGGGGCCGCAGCTACGAGAGCTTCGGCGAGGACCCGGCGCTGGTGGTGTCGATGGAGACCGTCATCGACGGCCTCCAGGGCCGGCCCGGCCGCCTCGACGACACCGACCGCGTGCTGGCCACCGCCAAGCACTACGCCGGCGACGGCGACACCGACTACGACGAGGCGGTCGCCGCCGCCAACGAGGGCAAGCCCTGGTGGGAGCAGAAGTACCCGATCGACCAGGGGGTCACCGTCACCGACCGGGAGCACTTCGCCCGGGTCGACCTGGCTCCCTACCTGCCGGCCGTGCGGGCCCACAAGGTGGGCAGCGTGATGCCCTCCTTCTCCAGCGTGGACTGGACCGAGGACGGGCTCGGCAACCCGACCAAGATGCACGCCCACCGCGAGCTGATCACCGACGTGCTCAAGGGCCGGCTGGGCTTCGACGGTTTCCTGGTCTCCGACTGGGAGGGCATCCACCAGATCCCCGACCCCGCCGAGCCGACCAACGGCGGGCTGACCGCGTACAAGGTGCGGGTCGGTGTCAACGCCGGCACCGACATGTTCATGGAGCCGTACAACGCCGAGCAGTTCGAGCAGTTGCTGCTGGCCGAGGTGACCGTCGGGCGGGTGCCCACCGCGCGGATCGACGACGCCGTGCGGCGGATCCTCACCAAGAAGTTCGAGCTGGGCCTCTTCGAGCACCCGTACGCCTCGGCGGACGACGTCGACGAGGTCGGCAGCGCGGCGCACCGCGCCGTCGGCCGGGAGGCCGTGGCGAAGTCCCAGGTGCTGCTGAAGAACAGCGGGCGGGCCCTGCCGCTGCGCCGGGACGCCTCGCTCTACGTGGCCGGGCGCAACGCCGACGACCTCGGCAACCAGGCCGGTGGCTGGACGGTCACCTGGCAGGGCGTCTCCGGCGCCGACGCCGTCCCCGGCGCCTCCATCCTGGACGGCATTCGCCAGGTCGCCCCGGGCGCCCGGGTCACCTACAGCGCCGACGCCTCGGCCCCCACCGACGGCGCCGAGGTCGGCGTGGTGGTGGTCGGCGAGACCCCGTACGCGGAGGGCTACGGCGACGTCGGCGGGCCGGAGTGCGGCTGGTGCAGCGTGCCGCAGCAGGAGGAGAAGTCGCTCCGGCTCCAGCCCGCCGACCGGGCGGTGGTGGACAAGGTCTGCGCGGCGCTGCCGACCTGCGTGGTGCTGGTGGTCTCCGGCCGGCCGCAGGTGCTCACCGACCAGCTCGGCAAGATCGACGCGCTGGTGGCGTCCTGGCTGCCGGGCAGCGAGGGCGCCGGCGTGGCCGACGTGCTCTTCGGCCGCCGCCCATTCACCGGCCGGCTGCCGGTGAGCTGGCCGCGTGCCGAGGCGCAGGTGCCGGTCAACGTCGGCGACGCCGACTACCGGCCGCTGTTCCCGTTCGGCTGGGGCCTGCGGACCGAGCCGGGCCGGGACCGGCTGTCCGCCGTCGCCGCCGACCGGCCGCAGGTGCGGGCTGCCCTCGCCCCGGCCGGCTGGAACGCCGACGGCTCGCTGCGGGACGCCCCTCGGGTGCTGGACCGGCTCGGGCGGCAGCTCGGCGCCGACCACCGGGACGCCGCGCTGGTCGAGGCGATCCTCGGGGTGGCCCGGGACGCCGCCCAGGCGGCCGTGGTGCGGGGGAGCGCACCGGAGAACTGGGCGGCGCTGATCGCCGACGCCGACCACGCCCTGCTCTCCGGTGACCCGGTCCGCGCGTTCACGCTGCTCGCCCGCGTGGCCGCCTGATCCGGCACGCCGGTCTTCCCGACGGAGCGGTCATCGGGGAGACCGGCGTGCCGGCCGGGCCGCGGTCCAAGGCGGCCGCCGTCACTCCGCCCCGGTTGCGACCGGTGTCGGGGTGCGGTCCGGCCGCGGCTGCTCCGGTGGCGCCGGCCGGCGCAGGTCCCGCCACGGGCCGCCGAGCAGGGGAGTGAGCACCACCAGCAGGTAGCCGGCGCCGACGGCGACCAGGGTCGCGGTGGTGCCGAACCGGTCGGCGGCCAGCCCGGCGCCGAACGCGCCCACCGGCATGGCCGCCCAGGCGCCCGCCCCGATCACCCCGTACACCCGGGCCCGCATGGTCGCCGGGACCCGTTCCAGCTTGACCGCGCCGATGAGCGGGTTGATCGCGCCGGCGGCGAGGCCGGACACCACGCAGACCGCGGCGATCACCGGCAGCGGCGGGGCGGCGGCGAGGGCCCAGAACGGCGGGGCCCCGGCGACGGCGAAGGTGGTGACGAAGGTGGCGCGGCGGGGCAGCCGGTGCCCGATGGCGCTGAACAGCAGCGAGCCCACCAGCGCGCCGCCGCCCATGGCGCCGACCAGCACGCCGAAGGCCGTGGCCCCGCCGAGGTCCCGCGCGGCGACCACCGGCATCAGCACGTTGCTCTTGGTCGCGTCGAAGAGGTTGGTGACCAGCACCAGCAGCACCATGGCGCGCAGCAGCGGCTCGCGGGCCAGGAAGCGCAGCCCGGCGGCGAGGTCCCGCCAGTAGCCGGCCGAGGGTTCGCCCGGGTCGGCGGACGCCCGCAGGCTCGCGGGCACCAGCACCGCCACCGCCAGCGCCGACACGGCGAACGTCGCCGCGTCCACGGCCAGCACCGGCAGCGCGCCGAGGGTGCTGACCAGGAGACCGGCCACCGGCGCGCCGATCAGGCGGGAGCCGCGTTCGGTGGCCTCGAACCAGCCGATCGCCCGTTCGATCGGCACCCCGGCCGCGGTCGCCGCCTCGGGCAGCAGCGCGGTCCGGGCCGTCTGGCCCGGGGTGTCGAGCAGGCCGCTCACGAAGACCAGGCCGAGCAGCGCCGGGAACGGCAGCCCGACCGTGGCGTGCAGCAGCGGTACGGCGGCGACCGTCACGCCGGAGACCAGGTCGGCCAGCACGCTGGCCCGGCGGTAGCCGATCCGGTCGACCAGCACGCCGCCGAAGGCGCCGCCCAGCACCACCGGGGCGGTGGCGAACGCGCCGGCCAGCCCGGTGGCCGCCGGGGAGCCGGTCTCGGCCAGCACGTAGAGCGGCAGCGCGATCAGGGTGAGCATGTTGCCGGTGAGCGAGACCGTGTGCGCGGTCAGCAGCCCGGCCAGCGGACCCCACCGGCGGCTCACTGCGGCCCCCGGTAGGCCTGCCAGATCAGCGTGACGGTGCGCGCGTCCGGCCGGTCGGCGTTGCTGCGTTCCTGCCAGCGGGCGCCCAGCTCGGACAGCTCGCGACGCAGCTCCACCAGCTCGTCGGGGGTCAGGTAAAGGAAGCTGTCGCTGCTCGTGGTGCCGCGGACCCACGCCGGGTCGAGCGATGCCTCGGCGTCGAGGTAGGCCTCGAACCGGGCTACGTAGCGCTGGAGGACGGCCCGGCGCAGCAGGTCGGAGGCGAGCCGCCGCTCCGGGTCGTCGAGCATCTCCACCGGCTCCCAGTCGGTGCGCGCGTGCGCGGCCCGCCACCACCGCTCCCGGCGGTTGCGCGCCAGCTCGGGCGCCTCCCGGACGAAGCCGTGCTCGGCCAGCTTGCCCAGGTGGTAGCTGACCGACCCGACCGCCTCGCCGGTGACCTCGCTCAGCATGCCCACCGTCTGCGGGCCGCGGATGCGCAGCTCGCCGAGGAGCCGGATCCGGGTCGGGTGGGCCAGCGCCCGCATGGCCCGTGGGTCGGTGAGGTGCAGGGTGCTCGGCTCGTCCGCCATGCCCTCAGGCTAAACCCACAACGAATGATGTACAAGAAACCTTGTATTTATGGACGCACGCGGACCGGCCACGGGGGCGGGAAGGATCAGGCGGGGCGGCGGCCCTTGAGGCGGCGACCCAGCTCGCGGGCGATCTCCCGGTTGGCGTCGCGCTCGGCGAGGGCCTGGCGCTTGTCGTACGACCTGCGGCCCCGGGCCAGGCCCAGCTCGACCTTGGCCCAGCCGTTGGCGAAGTACATCGACAGCGGCACCAGGGTCACCCCGCCGTCGCGCAGCTTCTCCAGGATCCGGGCGATCTCCACCCGGTTCAGCAGCAGCTTCCGGGTGCGTCGGGGCTGGTGGTTGGTCCAGGTGCCGAAGCCGTACTCGGCGATGTGCAGGCCGTACAGCATGATCTCGCCGTCGCGCTCCTGGGCGAACGCGTCGACCAGCGACACCCGCCCCTCGCGCAGCGACTTCACCTCGGTGCCGGCCAGCACGATCCCGGCCTCGTAGGTCTTCAGGATCGTGTAGTCGTGCCGGGCCTTCTTGTTCGAGGCGACGAGCTTGCGCCCGGTCTCCCTGGCCACGCCCCACCTCCCCGCTGCTCGACGCCGAGGAGGATACCCGGCGCGTGCGCCTTCGCGGCCGCGGTGCGAAATTCGGCCGTGCCGCTGGTGTCGGGCCGGCGCGGCGCGCCCTAGCGTCGGGCGCATGGACCCCCTCGGCGAGATCGCCTTCGGCCTGCCCCGGACGCCCGCCGCGCAGACCTTCCTCGACCAGCTCCGCACCCTGCTCCTCGACGTGCCGTACGCCGAGCCGACCCGCCGGCCGGGCGCCGTCGACGGCCCGGTGGAGCGCCTGGTCCTCACCCCGCCGCGGCCCGACGGCGCCCGACCGGTGACCACCGTCGGGCTGGCCGACGTGGCCGCGCCGGTGGTCACGTTCGACCCCGGACCGTCCCTCGGTGTCGAGGGCGCCGAGCCGCCCGCCGGGCCCGCACCCACGGTCGACGTGGCCGAGTTGGCCCGCCGCCTCGCCGGGCACGTGCGGCGGGTCGACCACACCGGTGTGAACCTGCCCGCCGGCACGACGTCACCCGAGGCCTGGCGCGGCCTCGTGGGGGCGCTCGCCGCGACGTCGGCCATGTACCGCTATCCGACCGGCGAGGAGTGGCCGTTCATCCTCCCGGCGACCCCGGCCGAGCTGCGCGGCGACATCCGGACCTTCGTCGTCGGTCGGGAGCCGCGGTTCGAGCTGGTCCACGACCCGTGGCGCAGCCGCACCGAGTGGCAGATCGCGCTCGGGACCGACCTGACGCGGAGGAAACTGGAGCGGTTGTTCCCCGAGCCCGAGGGGAACACCTTTCCCGGGCTCGAGGACGTCTTCCGCGTGGTGCCGGTCCGCCACCCCTGGTGGCCGGAGCTGGGGATCCGGTTCGACCTGTGCTATCGGGCGGCGGGCGGCCCGTCGGACTGGGAGACCGGAGAGTGGCTGGTCACGGCCGGCGGCCGGATCGGGTGACGCGGCGCAGGTGACCGTCGAGATCGGTGAGCCAGCCGTCGACCTCCACGAGGGACAGCACCTCGGGCCGGTCCTCGCCGTCGCGCAGCAGCCCCTGCACCTGCCGCGCGACGTCGCCGGCGGGTTCCGCCGGCGCGGGCGGCCGGTCGACGCGAGCCCGCGTCACCTGGCGGGCGAGGTCGGCGTAGCCGTCCCGCAGCCGGCCGGCCCGCGCGACCAGCGCGGACGCCGGGCCGGGCCACGGGGCCAGCGCCCCGGGCCGGCGGTCGACGAGCAGCGCCTGCCCTCCGTCGCCGGCCCGGTGCGCGGCCGCCAGCACCGCGTCCCAGTCGACGTGGGACAGCCGAGGATCGTGGCGCTCCGCGTGGTACTGGACGAAGGACGCGGTGGCGAGGGCCTCCGCGCGTCGGGCCGCGTCGACCGCGCCGCGCGCGTCCGCCGTACCCGCGAGCGCCCCGACGATCTGCTCGACGGCCCGCCCGCTCGCCGCCAGGTAGGCGCCCGCGTTGCGGCGCAACTCGCCGCCGCTGCCCCGCGGCCAGAGCAGCAGGCCGGCGAGGACGCCCACCACGGCGCCGATCGCGACGTCCACCACCCGGGCGCCGGCCAGTTGCCAGGATGCCGGGTTGAGCTGGGCGAACACGACGATGAGCAGCAGGGTGAGCAGCGCCTGGGCCCAGCCCAGGCCCAGCAGCGGGCCCACGCCGAAGGCCAGCACCAGCGCCAGTGGCAGCAGGGCGGCGTACGCCCCTCGTGCGGGCGAGACGAGCAGGAGCAGGCCGCCGGCCGCGCCACCGGCGAGGGTGCCGATCAGCGCCGGACGCAGCGTGGTCCGGGTGTCCGACGCGGAGGCCCGCATCAGGCTGAGCGTCGCCAGGAGCACCCAGAACCCGTGTTGCAGGTTGACCACCCCGGCGATCACCCGGGCGGCGGTCAGGGCCACGGCGAGCCGGACCGCGCCCTCCAGGTAGACCGACCGCGGGGTGAGGTGTGCCCGGAACTGCTGCCGGTACAGCGACCAGGCGTTGTGCCGGGCGTACCAGAACAGGTCCGGACCCGCCTCGGGTGGCGGTGCGGCGTGCCGTCCGCGCGGACCGGTGGCGATCCGGACCGCCGTCGCGTACGCCCCCACCTGGTCGACGAGCGTCCGGACCGCCGCGTCCGCGCGCAGCCGGGCCGGCCCGGCCGCCCGCCACGACGGCGGCAGCGCGCCGGCCCGCTCACCCTGGCCCTCGCGTCCGCCGGGAGCGACGTCGGCGGCGCGGAGGCCGCGCTGCG
>NZ_JBEXLR010000062.1:0-35938 GCF_040610095.1 Micromonospora sp. NPDC004540 | reverse complement strand
TACCCGTTCACCAACGACCCCGACGCCGACCTGCTCCACCCCGACTGGTGGATCACCGAGTGCTCCTGCGGCCGGGGGCAGAGGCAGAACGGTTGGCCGATCGGGTCGAGCAGCACGGTCCACCGCTCGCCGCCCGGCTGGAACTCCGGCCTGGTCGCGCCGGCCGCGACGAGGTCCTTCTCGGCGAGGGTCACGTCGTCGACGTAGAGGTCGAGGTGGTAGCGCTTGCCGGCGGTCTCGTCGGGCCAGGTGGGCGGCGCGTATCCGGGCACCAGGCCGAAGCCGATCGAGGTGCCGTCCTTGCTGATCATGGCGTATTCGGCCTGGCTGTGGGTGACCTCCCAGCCCAGGGCGCGGGAGTAGAACGCGGCGTGGGCGGCCGGGTCGGAGCTGTCGAGGTTGACCATGGCGAGGTCGGCGTGCGCTGTCATGCCGGCAGTCTGCCGAGGGGTAGCTGCCATCTGCTGTCAGGTTCGTCCGGCGGATCGCAGCGGCCACACCGCCAGCCGGTTGTCCGGTCCCCGGCAGGCCAGGGCGTCGCCCACGGCGTGGCAGTCGCGGATCCCGGCAGGCAGCACCCCGGCCGGGCGGGGGCCGTCGCGTCCCGCGGTGGTGACCAGGGTGCGTCCGGCGTCGCCGGCCGGGCGGACCAGCACCACCCGGTCCGCGTCGCGTCCGCCGGGCACGGCCCGCCAGCCCGCGCCGCCCGGCCAGCGCCACACGACGTCGCCGGTGGCCGGGTCGAGCGCCCGCCGGTCCCGGACGGCGCGCAGGCAGACCAGCCCCGGGCAGCCGGCCTCGGTCACCTCGCCGCCGGCCAGCAGTCGCCGCCAGCGCGGGGTCAGGCCGGGCAGGTCGTACCCGCTGAGCGCCGTCCCGCCCGGGGCGGGATGCCGCAGCACCAGGTGGTCGCCGACGACGAGCGGGTTGTCCGGGGCGTAACCAGCCGGTGGGAGGCGGGCCGCGCCGAGCACGGCGCCGTTCCGGACGTCGTGCAACCGGGCCAGGCCGCTGTCGTGGACCAGCACCACCCCGCCGGGCCGGCCGGGCGCCACCGCCAGCACGGCGGTCGACGGCACGGACACCGACCACCGGTTCGCGCCCGTGGCCGGATCGACGCCGTGCACGAGGCCCTGGATCCGCTGCCCCGGGTCGGCGACGCTGCGCACCTCGGTGACCGCGACAGCCCCGTCGCCGGCCGGGTACACCCGGTCGGGGCGGCGATAGCGCAGCGCTCCGGTCGCGGCGTCGTAGGCGGCCGTGCCGACCACCTGCCGCGCGGTGTCCCGCTCGGTGACCAGCACCAGGTCGCCGAGGGCCTCCGCGGACCAGGCGGCGGCGGTCACGGTGGCGTGCCAGCGGGCCACCGGACGGGGCGTCGGCGCGTAGCCGACCAGCACCGGCGGGTCCGCGACGAGCAGCAGTTCGCCGGCGACCAGCAGCGCGCCCCGGCCGGGCAGCGCCGGCCCGGTGACCGCCGTGAGCCGGGCCGGCGGCGCGGCGGCGCCCAGCAGCGCGCAGGTCAGCAGCACCACCACGGGCCGCCACCACCGGGGCGCCGGCGCGGGCCCGCCGGGCGCCGCGACGGGCGCCCGGTCCAGCTCGATCAGCGCGCCGGCCGGCCCGTTCAGCGGTGCCCGCCCGGGTCGTGGCGGGCACCGCCGGGGGCGGGCAGCACCGGCAGGTCACGCGTCATCCATGGCTCCTTCGAGGGGGCTGCGCCGACCGTAGACGATCGGGGTGACGCCCGCGACAGGACCACAACTTCCTGCGGGCCGGCCCGTCGGTCTCTACCGTCGGTGGTGATGGGCAGGCAACGGGCGGGGAGCCGGCCGGCCCGGCGCCGCCGCCGGCCGGTACGCGCCAGCGTGCTGGTCGCCGGCCTCGGGCTGGGCACCTGCCTGGTCGGGGTGGCCGGGCTCGGCGTCTGGAACCTGCAGGTGGTGCTCCAGGCCAACGGGCCGGTGCGGGACACCGCCGACGCGTTCTTCCGCCAGGTCGCCGCCGGGGAGACCGACCAGGCGTACGACAAGCTGTGCCGGGAGGCGCGCGGGAAGTGGAGCCAGGTCGGCTTCGGCAGTTGGGTGCGCACCCCGCCGCAGGTCAGCGGCTACGAGATCGTCGACGTGTCGGTGCAGACCCGGGGCGGCCGGCCGCGCGGCACGGTGACGGTGCGGCTGACCCGCGACGGCGGCGGCAGCGAGGAGCGGGAACTGCCGGTGGTGCAGGAGGACGGGAAGTGGCGGGTCTGCGGGGACCCGTTCTGACCGCGGGCCGTGTGTGTCAGGCGCGCGGGCCGAGGTCGCCGGAGCGGTAGTGGCGCCGGCACAGCACCTGGTAGCGCACGTCGGCGGTGTCCACGGTGTCGCCGATGACGACCTGCTCGCCTTCGCGCACCACCCGTCCCTCGACGACCCGGGCGTTGAGCCGCCCCTCCCGGCCGCACCAGCAGAGCACCTCGACCTGGATGCGGGCCACCTCGTCGGCGAGCTCGAACAGCCGCTGCGCGGCCGGGAACAGGCAGGAGCGGAAATCGGTGGCCAGGCCGAAGGCGTACACGTCGACGTCGAAGTTGTCGACCAGGTCGGCCATCTGCTCGACGTGCGCCAGGTTGTAGAAGGACGCCTCGTCGCAGATCAGGTAGTCGACGCGGACGCCCTCGGCCCAGGCGTCGCGGACCAGGTCGCGCAGGTCGAGTTCGTCGGTCACCTCGACGGCGGAGTGGGCCAACCCGATGCGGGTGGTGACCTGCGGGCCGAGCGACCGGTCGATGCGCGTGGTGACCAGGCCGCGCCGGCCCTGCCGGGCGTGGTTGTAGTTCATCTGCAGGGCCATCGTGGACTTGCCGCAGTCCATCGGGCCCCAGAAGAACTTCAGCGCGGCGGCGTGCAGCGGCCGGCCGTCGACGGCGCGAGCGGCGGCGCAGCCGCCGGTACGGTCGTCGTCCGGGCCCGGGAGCGGGCGGGCCAGGCAGATCGGGGCGGCAGCGGCATCGTCGGTCACGTCGGGGCAGCCTAGCCCATCGACACGGAAGGATCTTGCCCGCGCGCGGCCCGCGCGGGCCCGCCTCACAGCACCCGGGGCGGGGTGTTGCCGGCGGCGACGATGGCCCGGCGGATCGGCACGGCGGCCAGCAGCACGAACCCGACCACGAAGAAGATCAGCAGGGAGACCAGGCCCACCCGGTAGGAGGAGGTGAGCTGGAACACCAGACCGAAGGCGAGCGGCCCGAGCCAGCTGGTGCCCTTGTCGCTGATCTCGTAGAAGCCGTAGTACTCGCCCTCCTTGCCGGTGGGGATGAGCTGGCTGAACAGCGACCGGCTCAGCGCCTGACTGCCGCCGAGCACCAGGCCGATGCACCCGCCGAGCACCATGAACGGCAGCGGCGCCTCGGCGGGCAGCCGGAACGCCGCGATGATCACGCCGGTCCAGAGCACCAGGGACAGCAGCACGGTCTTCCAGGCGCCGATACGCCGGGCCAGCGCGCCGAGGGCGAGCGCGCCGCCGAAGGCGAGGAACTGCACCAGCAGGATCGTCACGATCAGGGTGCTCTGCTCCAGCCGCAGCTCCTCGGTGCCGTACTGGCTGGCCAGGGTGATGACGGTCTGGATGCCGTCGTTGTAGACCAGGAAGGCGAGCAGGAAGAACAGCGTCAGCGGGTACGCCTTGATGTTGCGCAGGGTGTGGCCGAGCTGCCGGAACCCGTCGGTGAGCACGTTGCGGCCGCCGGCCCGGGCCTCCGCGGCGGCAGCGGCGGCGGGATGTTCGCGCAGCCAGCGCAGCGGCAGCAGGGTGAACGCCGCCCACCAGACGCCGGCCGAGACGATCGACCAGCGGGCCAGGTCGAGGGTGCGCTGCGGGTTGCCCTCCTCGCTGAGCAGGGTGACCGCGACCAGGTTCAGCGCGAGCAGCAGCCCGCCGCCGAGGTAGCCGATGGCCCAGCCGCGGCTGGAGATGGCGTCCCGGTCGTCGGGGCCGCCGAGCTGCGGCAGGAAAGAGTTGTAGACCACCACGGCCGCGCCGAAGGAGATGTTGGCGATCAGGAACAGCGCCCCGCCGAGCAGGTAGCGGTCGCCGGTGACGAACGCGAAGCCGATGGTCGCGCCGGCGCCGGTGAACGCGGCGAGGGCGAGCAGCCGCTTCTTGTGCGCGGACCGGTCGGCGATCGCCCCGACGACCGGCAGGACGAACACGGTGAGGAACACCGACAGCGAGATCAGGTACGGGTAGTAGGAGCCGGCGGCGACCCGGATGCCCAGCGGGTGCACCGCTCCGTCGCAGGTGTCGGCGCCCAGCTCGCAGCCGGCGGCCAGCTCGGTGACGGTGGTGAGGAACGGGCCGAGGAAGACCGTGATCACCGTGGTCTGAAACGCGGAGTTCGCCCAGTCGTAGAAGTACCAGCCGGTGCGTTCCCGTCGGGTGCTGCCCGGCTGTGCGGGCTCGTCGACGGCGGGGGCGACCGTATCGGCCATCGGGGTCCTCGGAGGTTCAGGCGGCCCAGTGGCCGCGGCTGCGGTAGACGTCGCGCAGCACGCCGACGTGATCGGTCATGATGCCATCCACACCAAGATCAAGTAAGTCGTGCATTTCGGTGGGTTCGTCGATCGTCCAGACGTGCACCTGCAACCCGAGGCGGTGGCAGTAGTCGAGGAACCGCCGGTCGACCACGGGAACCCGCCCGTACCGGACCGGGACCTGGGCGGCGACCACCGACGGGGGCAGCCGCATCGGCCGCCCGTGCAGGGACGCCATCCGCAGCCGGGCCACCCCGCGCATGCCGAGGCTGGTGGCGACCTTCGAACCGGCCAGGGCCCGCAGCCGGGCCAGCCGGGCGTCGCTGAACGAGGCGAGCAGCACCCGCTCGCCGGCCCCGGCCCGGGTGACCGTGTCGACGGTCGGCACGACACCCCCGTCGGCCTTGACGTCGACGTTGAACCGGACCTCGGGCCAGGCGCCCAGGACCTCGTCGAGGCGGGGCACCACGGCGGCGCCGCCGACGCGTACCGAGGCCAGGTCGGCCCAGCGCAGGTCGGCGATGCGCCCGCGCTCGCCGGTGACCCGACGCAGGGTGGCGTCGTGGAAGATCACCGGCACGCCGTCGGCGGTGGCGTGCACGTCGGTCTCCACGTACCGGTAGCCCAGGGCGATGGCGCGGGCGAACGCCGCGGCGGTGTTCTCGTCGCCGTCGGCCGCACCGCCGCGGTGGGCGAAGGCCAGCGGCGCGGGGGCGTCGAGGTAGCCGTGACGGGGCTGCACGCCGGAAGTATGCCGGGCCCGGGTGGCGGCCGGGTGACCGGCCGGCGTCGCCGTAACCAACTTCCCCATCGCTCCCTGTTGACCCTATGATGGGGAGCGATGGGGAACGACATGTACTCGGTGGAGCAGGTGGCGGAGCTGCTGGGGCTGCACGTGCGCACCGTGCGCGGCTACATCCGCGGCGGCCGGCTGCGCGCGGTGCGGATCGGCAAGCAGTACCGGATCGCCCGCGCCGACCTGGACGCGCTGACCGGCCGGCCCGCGCCCGCCGCCGGCGCTCCGGCGGCGGAGGTGTCGAGCATCGTGCAGGTCGACGGGGTCGACCGCGCCGCCGCCGACCGACTGGCCACCCTCGTGCTGGCCGGCGTCAACACCCATCACGACCCCGCGCGCCCGCTGCGCGTGCAAACCGTCCACGACGAGGAACGCCACCGCATGAAGATCGTGATCCTGGGCGACGCCGCCGCCACCGCTGACCTGCTGCACCTGGTCGACGCCGTGCTGGCCGGCGACAACGGCCTGCTCACCGGGAAGGAGACCGGCCATGCCTGACGTGCTGGAGGAGCGGGCCGGGGTGCCGGTGCTGGTCTGCGACCCGGCCGGTCCGCCGGTGGCCACCACCGAGGCGGCGCTCGACCTGATCGGCGCGGCCTTCGGCGGCGCCGAGGTGGTCGCGGTGCCCGCCGCCCGGCTCGACCCGAGCTTCTTCTCCCTGGGCACCCGCTTCGCCGGGGAGATCATGCAGAAGTTCGTCAACTACCGACTGCGGCTGGTCGTCGTCGGCGACATCTCCGCGCACCTGGCCGCCAGCGGCGCGCTGCGCGCACTGGTGGCCGAGTCCAACCGGCACGACCACATCTGGTTCGTGCCCGACCTGGCCGCGCTGGACGCCCGGCTGGCCGCCGCCGGCTGACGCCTCAGCGCACCCAGCCGGCGGTCAGCGCGGTCACCCCGAGCCCGTCGGGGTCGGCCAGCTTGACGCCGACGAACTGCCGGGCGGCGGGGGAGGTCTGCACCCGGGGCGCGGGCTCGGGGTCGATCAGCGTCGCCACCACCGCCGCGGCGGCGTCCGCCGGCGACTGCGCGGCGGCGAACGCGGCGGCGCTGCGATCCAGGTACGCGCGCAGCGCCGGCCCGTACACCCCGGCGGCGGTGACCGCGGCCTCGGGATCGACGCCGACGTTGGCGACGAACTCGCTGGCCACCGCGCCCGGCTCGACCACGCTGACGCTGACCCCGACGGTGGCGGCGACCGGGGCGAGGCTCTCCATGAACCCCTCGACGGCGAACTTCGCCGCGCAGTACGCCTCGTTGAACGGCTGCCCGACCACCCCGCCGACGCTGGTCACGGTGATCAGCCGCCCCTGGCTGGCGCGCAGGTGCGGCAGGGCGGCCCGGGTGACGTGCAGGACGCCGAAGAAGTTGACCTCCAGGACCGCCCGGACGTGCTCGACGGTCTCCTGTTCGAGGGTGCCCAGGTGTCCGGCGCCGGCGTTGTTGACCACCGCGTCGAGCCGGCCGTGCCGGGCCACCACGTCGGCCACGCAGGCGGCCGCGGCGGCCTGGTCGACGACGTCGAGCCGGCGCACCTCCAGCAGGTCGCCGACCCCGGCGGCGTCGGCGGCGGCGCGCAGCCGGTCGGCGCGGGCGAGGTCGCGCAGGGTGGCCACGGTGCGCCAGCCGGCGCGGGCCGCGCCCACGGCGGTCTCCAGGCCGATGCCGCTGGACGTGCCGGTGATCAGCACGGTGGGTGCGCTCACGGGTGCCTCCTGCGGCCACGGTCTCACCGTCCGGGCGGGCACGGCGGCGAATCGGCGGCATCAGCTCCAGTCGGTCCGGTAGCCCTCGTGGCGCAGCAACTCCAGCGGTTCGGCGTGGGTGGGCCGGTGCACCCGGTCCAGCGCGGCGCGGAGCACGTCGACCCGACCGGGTCGGGCCCCTGCACCTCGACCGCGCGCACCCGGCCCCCGTCGGCGCGGTAGAGGGCGGT
Source organism: Micromonospora sp. NPDC004540 (assembly GCF_040610095.1). Taxonomy (NCBI): domain Bacteria; kingdom Bacillati; phylum Actinomycetota; class Actinomycetes; order Micromonosporales; family Micromonosporaceae; genus Micromonospora; species Micromonospora sp. NPDC004540. The sequence goes on along the minus strand of NZ_JBEXLR010000062.1, from coordinate 28,692 downwards.
GGAGGGGCTGCTGTTGCCGGTCCGGTGGCTCACGATCAGCAGTTCGCCGCCACCCAGGTCGGTGCAGGTCCGCAGCCGGGGCGAGCCGCAGTCGACCCCCTCCGGCAGCCCGGTCTCCGGCTGTGGGACGCGCAGCCCCCAGACCACCGGCACGGTCCGGCCGTCGCCGGCATCGAGGTCGTAGGCCACCTCCAGGCCGCCCCGGTCCAGCCAGGCGGCATTGCCCGGCGGGCCGTCCCGTCGGGGATCAGCAGCTGCGCCCGCGGCCACGGCGACAGCCCGGTCAGGCCGACGACGTCCCGCTGGTCCTTGGCCCGGTGGTACGCGGCCCGCAGCCCGGCGTACCCGATCCCGGCGGCGACCAGCAGCACCAGGACGACCAGGGCGAGGCGGCGACGCAGGATCATCCGGCCAGCCGGCGGTGCGACCGACTGGAGTCGAGCGGGCGGCCCGGGTCGACGTGGCGGGGCCGGTCCGGCTCGTTGGGCCGCAGCGGCGCCAGGTCGGTGGTGATCGCGTCGATGATCCGGTCGGTGGCCCGCCGGGCCGCGCCGGGGGTGCCGGGGTGCAGGTCGCGCAGCAGCACCGGGGTGCCGAAGTGCACCCGGATGACCGGCCGGCGCCGCACCGCCCGGGCCAGGCCGCGCAGCATGCCCTTGGGCGCCCGGTAGGGCAGCACCTCGTGGGAGCCCCACTGGGCGACCGGAACGACGGCGGCGCGGCCGGCGAAGGCGAGCCGGGCGGCGCCGGTCTTGCCCCGCTCGGGCCACATGCCGGGGTCCAGGCCGATGCGCCCCTCCGGGTAGACCAGCACCACCGATCCGCCGGCCACCGCGCCGGCGGCGGTCTCCAGGGAGTGGCGCACGGAGCTGGTGCCCCGGTCGACGCGGATGTGCCCGGCGCGGCGCATCAGCGACCCGATCACCGGGGCGCGGAACAGCCCGCCGGTGGCCATGATCCGCGGGTGGATGCCGCGGACCTGGCAGGCCGCGGTGAGCACCACGGGGTCGAAGGGGCTGATGTGGTTGGCGGCCAGGATCAGCGGCCCGTGGCGCAGGTCGTCCGGGACGTCGCCGCTGACCTCGAGCCGGCCGACCAGGCCGACGAGGCCGCGGGCGGCCAGTTGCGCGGCGCGCCAGAGCAGGGGCGCCCGCCAGTGGGTGATCGGGGTGTCCATCAGTGCTGGATGGTCGCACGCGCCGGGGTGAGCGAGGGAACCGATCCCGGTGCCAAGCGCCTGTTGGTGCCCGCCGCCGCGGCGGTGGGCACCGACCGGACGCCGCTACTCCGCGTAGGGCTGGTTCTCTCCCTGGGCGCTGTAGCCGAGGCTCCAGATGTAGCCGTCCGGGTCCGCGAAGGAGCCGCCGTAGCCGCCCCAGGGCAGGGGACCGGCGGGCTTGAGGATCGTGGCGCCGGCCTTCTCGGCCTCCGCCATGACCTCGTCGATCCGCGCCTCCGTGCGGACCACGTAGGTGAGGACCAGCCCGCTGAAGCCGCTGCCCGCGGGGCTCGTGCCGACCTGCTCGGCCAGGCCCTCGCGGCCGTAGAAGCCGACGGGCGAGCCGCCGTCGGGTGCGAAGAAGACCGAGACGCCGTAGTCCTGCGCGATCTTCCAGCCGAGACCCTCCGTGTAGAAGCGCTTGGACCGCTCCATGTCCTGTACGCCGAGGAGGATCGAGCTGACGTGGGCTTTCATGCGTTGTCTCCTTCGTCGTGCGTTCTGATCATGCACACGGGAGTCACGCTACGGAGCGGCTCCGGGACCGCGCTTCTTGAATCCTGACCGGTTCCGGGGTGATCAGGGTCATTGGTCCCGGGCCGTTTCAGGCCCTGTGGCCCTGCCCGTTCTTCTACGACGCCGAGTAGTATTTACTACGTCTCGTAGTATGCACAGCTGGGGGTTTCAGGTGGACGCGTTGGACGTCGCCCGCTGGCAGTTCGGTGTCACCACCGTCTACCACTTTCTCTTCGTGCCCTTGACCATCGGCCTGTCCGTGCTGGTGGCCATCCTGCAGACCCTGTGGCACCGCACCGGCAACGATCGGTACCTCAAGCTCACCAAGTTCTACGGCAAGCTCTTCCTCATCAACTTCGCCATGGGCGTGGTCACCGGCATCGTCCAGGAGTTCCAGTTCGGCATGAACTGGTCGGACTACTCGCGCTTCGTCGGCGACATCTTCGGCGCACCCCTGGCGATCGAGGCGCTGGTCGCGTTCTTCCTGGAGTCCACCTTCATCGGCCTGTGGATCTTCGGCTGGGACCGGCTGCCCAAGCGGCTGCACCTGGCCGCCATCTGGGCGGCGGCGATCGGCACCAACCTCTCCGCCTACTTCATCCTCGCCGCGAACTCGTTCATGCAGAACCCGGTCGGCTACCGGATCAACCCGGAGACCGGCCGCGCCGAGCTGACCGACTTCGTCGCCGTGCTCACCAACAAGGTCGCCCTGATCACCTTCCCGCATACCCTGGCCGGCGCGTTCCTGGTCGCCGGGTCGCTGATCGTGGCCGTCGGGCTGTGGCACGTCATCCGCAACCGGGGCAGCGCCGACACCGACGCCTACCGCTTCGCCACGAAGTTCGGCTCCTGGGTGGTGCTGGTCGCCTCGGCGCTGGTGCTGTTCACCGGCGACATCCAGGGCAAGATCATGACCCAGGTGCAGCCGATGAAGATGGCCGCCGCCGAGGGCCTCTACACCACCGAGAGCCCCGCCTCGTTCTCCGTGCTCACCGTCGGCAGCCTCGACGGCAGCCGGGAGATCTTCGCCCTCAAGATCCCGCACCTGCTGTCCTACCTCGGCACCGGCGACCCGAACGGCACCGTGCACGGCATCAACGACCTCCAGGCCCAGTACGCCAGCCAGTACGGCGCCGGCAGCTACACCCCGATCATCCCGGTCACCTACTGGAGCTTCCGCTTCATGATCGGCCTCGGGATGGCCGCCGCCGCGATCGCCCTGATCGTCCTGTGGACCCAGCGCAAGGGCCGCACCCCGTCGAGCCGGTGGCTGCTGCGCGCCGGCCTGGTCATGCCGGTGCTGCCGCTGCTGGCCAACTCGTTCGGCTGGATCTTCACCGAGATGGGCCGGCAGCCGTGGATCGTCTTCGGCGAGATGCTCACCCGCGACGGCGTGTCCCGCAGCGTCTCGCTGACCGAGGTGCTCACCTCGTTCACCGCCTTCACCCTGATCTACGCCACCCTCGCGGTGATCGAGTTCAAGCTGCTGGTCCGCTACGCCAAGGCCGGCGTACCCGACCTGACTCCAGCCCCTGAACCAGCCGACAGCGACGACGCCGATCGCCCGCTGGCGTTCGCCTACTGACCCCCGGAGCCCACCGTGGAACTGACGACCGTCTGGTTTCTCCTCGTCGCCGTGCTCTTCACCGGCTACTTCATCCTCGAAGGCTTCGACTTCGGCGTCGGCATGCTGCTGCCCGTGCTCGGCCGCGACGACCGGGAACGCCGCGTCCTGATCAACACCATCGGCCCGGTCTGGGACGGCAACGAGGTCTGGCTGATCACCGCCGGCGGCGCCATGTTCGCCGCCTTCCCCGAGTGGTACGCCACCCTGTTCTCCGGCTTCTACCTGCCGCTGCTGCTGATCCTGCTCGCCCTCATCGCCCGCGGGGTGGCCTTCGAATACCGGCACAAGCGCCCCGAGGCGTCCTGGAAGCGCCGCTGGGACCGGGCCATCTTCGTCGGCTCGCTGCTGCCGGCGATCCTGTGGGGCGTCGCCTTCGCCAACATCCTGCGCGGCGTGCCGCTGACCGCCGACCACGAGTACGCCGGCGGCCTGCTCGACCTGCTCAACCCGTACGCCCTGCTCGGCGGGGTGACCACCCTGGGCCTGTTCCTCACCCACGGCGCGGTGTTCGTCGCCCTGAAGACCACCGGCGACATCCGGGAGCGGGCCGGCGCGCTGGCCGTGCAGGTCGGCGCCGCCACCGCCGTGGTGGCGGTGGCCTTCCTGGCCTGGACCCTGACCATCCGCTCCAGCGCGGCCGCCGTCGTGCTCGCCGTCGGCGCGGCCCTCGCCCTGCTCGCCGGTCTCGCCGCCGCCCGGGTACGCCGGGAGGGCTGGGCGTTCGCCGGCACCGCCGTGGCCATCGCGCTGGCGGTGGCGACCCTGTTCGCCGCGCTGTTCCCGAACGTGCTGCCGTCCACCCTCGACGCCGCCGGCACGCTGACCGCGAGCAACGCCGCCTCCACCCCCTACACCCTGAAGATCATGACCTGGGTGGCCGTGGTGTTCACCCCGATCGTGCTGGCCTACCAGGGCTGGACCTACTGGGTGTTCCGCCGCCGGATCGGGGTACAGAACATCCCGCAACACTGACGAGCCTGCGGGCGCGGGTGACGCGGGGCCGGTGCGAGGGGGTCGCACCGGCCCCGCGGGGCGTTCAGGGGAGGGGCCGTCAGTCGGTGGCCCACTCGTCCGCCCACACGCGGCCGGAGTTCCACGGGTTCTCCGGGTGGAGCGGGCCGTCGGGCGGCCGGGGTTCCCGGCCCCGGGCCACGTCGTACTCCGTCCGCAACCGCTCCGCCCGCCGCGCCAGACCCGCCACGTCCACCTCCGGGCGGTACAGCGACGCCCACAGCTCCTCTTCCAGCCGGATCGCCGCCGCCTCCCACGGCGCCTCCGGCTCGTCGGGCTCCGCACCGTCCTCGACCGCCGCCTGCCGGTACGCCGCCTCAGACCGGGCCCGCAGCGCGAGGACGTCCGTGATCGACCGGAACGGCCACTGCTCCAGCGGCACCGCCCACGGTCGGGTGCGCCCGATCCGGGCCACCCCCAGCGCCTTTACCAGCGCGAACAGCAGATCGTCCGCCTCGACCGGAGGCTCGTGCCCCAGCACCGTGCGCAGCCGTGTCGCGTCGGCCCGAAGCCCGGCCGCCGTCGACCACGCCACCAACTCCTCGATCACCTCGTCAACGGCGCGTCCGACCGGCTCCGGCATCCCACGCGGCTGGTGCCGGTACACCCCGCACGGCCCGTCGGTGTCCCACAGGTGCGTCAACGGCCCCACCCTGTCCGGCGTCGCCGTCGCCATCACCGCACAGTCGCCGTCGCTGACGTAGGCGGCAAAGACAGGCCGCCCCGTCGAGGTGGCGAGCGCCCCGGCCGGGGCGAGCAGGTCCGGAGGGTCGTTCCACCCGCTGGTCTCCACCAGCTGCCAGCCATCGCCCAGTTCCCGCAGCCACCGGTGCCGGTGTCCGAACCCGCCGACGCCGTCCTGGTCGACCAGCAGGCCGTCAGGCCGCGCCACCACCACCGTGCCCCAGTAACCCACCGGGGCAGCCTAGGGGCCCGCGCTCCCCGTGGTCGGCCCGCTGCAGGTAACGGGCCGACCACGTGGACGTCACACCAGGTCGACGCGTTCGTACTCGACCGGGTAGCCGGCCCGGGCGAACGTCGCCGCCATCGGCGTGTTGCCCTGGTCGGTGGCGGCCACGATCGCGTCGGCGCCCGCCTCCACCAGCAGGTGGGTGCCCTCGACGAGCAGGTCGTAGGCGTAGCCGTGGCCGCGCTGACCGGGCAGCACGCCGACGAACCCCACGATGTGATGGGTCTGGTTGCGGGTCGGCACGACCAGCCCGACCGGCTCGCCGCCCGGGGTGAACGCCATCCGCCACCAGTCCCGCGGGCTCGGCATCCAGCGCAGCAGGTCCAGGTCCTCCTGCGCCGCGGCCAGCGGGCCGTGGGCGGCCGCGGCGGCCCGGAAGTGGGCGTCCAGGCTGCCCTCACCGATGCGGCACAGCACGTCCAGGATCACCGCGTCGTCCGGCTCGGGCCGGAACTCCAGCCGCCCCGGCCGGGCCGGCAGGCCGCAGCCCGGCGTCCAGCGGTAGCGGTACCGCTCGACCAGCACCCGCATACCGGCCGCCGTCGCGGCGTCGATCCGGGCCTGCGCCTGGGCGCGGACCGCGGGATCCTCCCGCCAACCGTGGGGGAGCAGGATCTCGTACTCGGCGCGCAACGGCGCCGTGCGCAGCAACTCGACCGCCGCGGCCGCTTCGGTAAAGTCGAACCAGTCCAGCGCCAGCGGCGCCTGGTCGTCCGGTCCGGCCCACCAGGCGGCCCGGGCGACCACCACCCCGTCGCGCAGGGCCACCCAGGTCCACTCGGGGCGGAAGCCGCCGCCGGCGTAGGTCTCGCCGAGCAGGGTCCGCCCGACCAGCCCCGGGTCGGACAGGGAGTCGAAGAGATGTTCCTCGCCCGCGACGAGCGGGCGAATGACCAGATCGGTCATTTAGGTCCTTCCAGGAAGCGGTGCGCTCCCCGGTTCAGGAACCCGGCGTCCTCGCGGCCAGGTGGGAGCGCAAGACAGTCGTACGTGCCATGGCGCTCACCTCCCTCCGGCCTCGTCGAGGACGCGGCGGAACCCTAGCAGAGGCCGCGCGCCCCGGCCGAGGCGATTTCCGGCCGGGACGCGCGGCGGGGCTCAGCGGGCCTCGCGCAGCTCCGCCAGCCGGGCCTCGATCTCGGCCAACTCCGCGCGCAGCTTCTCCGCCTGCTGCTCCGCCTCGGCCCGCTCGGCGGCCAGAATCTGCTCCACCGCCTCCTGCACCCCGGGCACGTCCACCAGCGCCACCATCCGCAGCGCCTCGGCCGGCTTCACCACGTACGGCTTGGCGAGGGCCTTGGCGCCCTGCTGCGCCGCCACCGTCCACTCGCCCTCGGCGTAGGCCAGCGTCACTGTCAACCCGGCCGGGCTCTTCGGCTTGACCGCCTTCACGGCCCGCCGCGCCGGCTTCGGCTCCACCCGCTGCTCCACCCTCGGCTCCTCCCGCCGCGGCGCCGGCACCGGCGGCGCGTCCAACACGAACTCCGGCTCCGCCGGCGCCTCCTCGACCGGCGGCTCCGGCTTCGGCTCCGCCGGCCGCCGCCCGGCCCCCTTCGGCGCGATCGCCACGTCGGTGGGGGAGAAGGGCAGCTCGTCGCGGCCGAACCGCACCACCACGAACTCCTCGGACACCTCCGGGTCGGTCAGCTCCACCACCTGCCCGAGCTGGCCCGCCACCTGCCCGGCCGCCGCCGTGAACACCACCTTGGGCTTGCGGCCGGCCGCCAACGCCTCCCGGATGCCCTGTACCTCGTCAGTGGACAAACCCTGGCCCGCCATCACAGCCCTCTTCCGTACCCGTGTCTGATGCCTGCCTTGATACCAGCCGGCACCGACACCCGGAAGATCAACCCCCGGCCACCCAGACGGCTGCCACCTCCTCGGCCACCGCGGCCGCCTGCGCGAACCCGGCCCGCGCCGACGCCGCGCGCCGCGCCGGATCCAGCACGTTGCGCCCGATCGCCGCCCGCGCCGCCCGGTCCGGCGACACCACGGCCACCCGCGCGCCCGCCGACCGCAACTCCGCGACCTGCGCCGACAGCCGCGGCATCGGCCCGAACCCGGCCCGCGTCGGCGCCAGCACCACCACCCGCCGCGCGCCCCGCGCCAGGTCCGCGTTCACCGCCGAGCGCACCCCGCCGTCGACGTACCGGCGGCCGCCGATGGTCACCGGCGGCCACACCCCGGGCACCGCGCAGCTGGCCCCCACCGCGTCCACCAGCGCCACCTGGGAGCCCGCGTCGAAGACCACGAACTCACCCGAGGCCGCGTCCACGGCCGTCACCAGCAGCCGCCGCGTCGGCCACTGCGCCACCGGCAACCGCGCCGCGATGACCGCCCGCCGCGACTCCTCCGACGGGGTACGCGCCGCCAGGGCCATCGCACCGACCCGGGCCCGCGCCCGCACCGCGTCCCGACCCCGGGTGCCCGCCCACGCCCAGCGCGCCAGCACCGCCACGCCCAGGCGGGCCGCCAGCTCACCGTGGGCCGGGCGCAACTGCGCCGCGTACAGGTCCTCGACCGGTGTGCCCCCGCACACCTGCGCGCCCACCACCGAGCCCGCCGAGGTGCCCACCACCAGCTCCGCCCCGGTGAGGTCCAGCCCCCGCGCCGCCAGCCCGGCCAGCAGCCCCAACTCCCAGGCCACCCCGGTCACCCCACCGCCACCCAGCACCAGCGCCCGCGTCATGTGTGACCGTCCTCTCCGTCCGGGTCCCACGCCGATCACGGTAACGTCAGCGCCACCAGCAGGGCAGGGGAGATTACATTGACCTCCGTCACCATCGTCACCGGTGGAGGGCGCGGCATCGGCGCGGCCACCGCCCGCCGTCTCGCCGCCGCCGGCCACGACGTCGTCATCGGCTACCGCAGCGACCACGCCGCCGCCGAGACCGTCCTCGCCGACGTGCAGGCCGCCGGCCGCCGCGGCGTCGCCGTCCCCGCCGACACCACCGATCCCGACCAGGTCCAGCGCCTCTTCGACGCCGCCGCCGCGCTGGGCCGGCTCACCGGCCTGGTCAACAACGCCGGCATCACCAGCCCGATCGGGCCCTTCGCCGACCTGCGCGTCGCCGACCTGCGCCAGGTCGTCGACGTCAACCTCGTCGGCTACGTCCTCTGCGCCCAGCAGGCCGCCCGCCGGATGACCCACGGCGGCGCCATCGTCAACGTCTCCTCGGCCGCCGCCACCCTCGGCAGCCCCGGCGAATACATCCACTACGCCGCCGTCAAGGCCGCCACCGACACCCTCACCGTCGGTCTCGCCAAGGAACTCGCCCCCCGGGGCATCCGGGTCAACGCCGTCGCCCCGGGGATCATCCGCACCGACATCCACGCCCTGTCCGGCGCGCCCGACCGTCCCGACACGGCGGCCGGGCGCATCCCGCTGGGCCGCGCCGGCGAACCCGACGAGGTCGCCGGCGCCATCGCGTTCCTCCTCGGCCCCGACGCCACCTACACCACCGGCGCCGTCCTGCGCATCGCCGGCGGCCTCTGACCCGGCAGCGGCCCGGGGGAGAGTGATCCCCGGGCCGCTGCCGTACTCGCTCCTAGTGGGTGAACAGCTTCGCCGCCGTGATCACCGTCTGCACCACCCCGTATCCCAGCAGCGCCGACACCACGACCCACGACACCACCAGGCGGACCCGCTGCCCGCCACCGATCCGCTCGTTCACGATCCGCTCCTCTCCGCCGCCACCGGCTGCGCATCCTCGACACCGTCCCGGCCCGACGCCGGCTCGTGGAACCGCTCCGGCACCGGCCGGATCAACAGGTTCGCCACGAAACCGACCGCCAGCACCCCGACCATCGTGAACAGCGCCGGCCGGTACGCCGCCGCCGTCAACGTGCCCGGCTTGCCCTGCGCGTCCAGGAACGCGTTCACGATCAGCGGGCCGGCCACCCCGGCCGCCGACCACGCCGTGAGCAACCGACCGTGGATCGCGCCCACCTCGAACGTGCCGAACAGGTCCCGCAGGTACGCCGGCACCGTGGCGAACCCGCCGCCGTAGAACGACAGGATCACGCACGCCAGCAGCACGAACAGCGCCGTCGCCGTCTGCCCGAACAGGGCCAGCAGCACGTACAGCGCCATGCCCACACCCAGGTAGAGCATGTAGATCGGCCTGCGGCCGATCACGTCCGACGTCGACGACCACACGAACCGGCCCGCCATGTTGAACAGCGACAGCAGCCCCACGAACCCGCCGGCCGCCGCCACCGACACCGCCGAGGTCCCGTTGTCCCGGAAGAAGTCCTGGATCATCGGGCTCGCCTGCTCCAGGATCCCGATCCCCGCCGTCACGTTGCAGAACAGCACCACCCACAGCAGCCAGAACGACCGGGTCTTCACCGCGTTCGCCGCCGACACGTTCGCCGTGGTCACCAGCGGCTTCGCCGCCACCCGCGCCGGGTCGAACCCGGCCGGCCGCCAGTCGGCCGCCGGCACCCGCACGTTGAACACCCCGAACATCATGATCACGAAGTAGCCGACGCCCAGCGTCAGGAACAGCCACACCAGCGCGCTGCCCGACGCCGTCGAACCCGCGTTCGCCGGGTCGTACCCCGAGTCGTAGAACGACAGCAACTGCCGGGACAGGGGAGAGGCCACCATGGCCCCACCACCGAACCCCATGATCGCCAACCCGGTCGCCAGCCCCGGCCGGTCGGGGAACCACTTGATCAACGTGGAGACGGGGGAGATGTAGCCGATCCCCAGCCCGATCCCGCCCAGCACCCCGTACCCCAGATACAGCAGCCACAGCTGCTTCGTCGCGATGCCCAGCGCGCCGACCAGGAAGCCCGCCGCCCAGAAACAGGCCGAGACGAACATCGCCTTGCGCGGTCCGTTCGCCTCCACCCACGTGCCCGCCACCGCGGCCGACAACCCCAGCATCACGATCGCGATGCTGAAGATCACCCCGATCGCCGTCTGGCCCGTGTCGAAGTGCGCGATCAGGGAGTTCTTGTACACGCTGGTGGCGTAGACCTGCCCGATGCAGAGATGGATCGCCAGCGCGGCGGGCGGTATCAGCCAGCGGCTGTAGCCCGGCGGCGCGACGGTGTGCCGACGATCGAGTGCGGAAAGCATGATTGCTTCCTCTCCGGAAGAATGGCGAGAAACTCACCCGTTCATGCCCCTGCCGGGCCTTGCGGCGAAACCCGTCACGCGCCCGACGGTCGAAACGCTGAGCCGAGCGGTCGACCCGGCTCGGAGCCCCGCACCCGACGTCGCTCCGCGCTCACCGCCCGTCGTGGCGGATCATGAACGCATGCCGCTGCTCACCACCCCCGCCCTGCGCCCCGGCGCCCTCGCCGGAAGGCCCCAACCCGACCTCGACGCCGGCGACCTGCTCCTGCGCCCCTGGCGACCCGACGACCGGCCCGCCGTCGTCGCCGCATACGCTGACCCCGCCATCCGCCGCTGGCACTGCCGCGCCATGACCGACGACGAGGCCCGCGACTGGATCGACTCCTGGCCGCGACGCTGGCGGCAGGAGACCGGCGCCGGCTGGGCCGTCACCGACGACACCGGCGTGCTCGGCCAGATCAGCCTGCGCGCCGTCGACCTGCCCGAGGCCGAGGCCGAGGTGTCGTACTGGGTGCTGCCCGCCGCCCGCGGCCGCCGCGTCGCCGCCCGCGCGCTGACCGCCCTCACCGCCTTCGGCTTCGACGGGCTCGGCCTGCACCGCGTCTGGCTGCGCCACTCCACCGCCAACCCGGCCTCCTGCCGGGTCGCCGAACGGGCCGGCCTCACCGCCGAGGGCACCAACCGCGGCGCCGCCCGGCACACCGACGGCTGGCACGACATGCACCTGCATGCCCGCCTCCGTACCGACACCTGACCAGCACCGCGGCGGCGAATGCGACGATGAGCCGGTGAAGATCCTGTCCATCCAGTCCTCGGTCGCCTACGGCCACGTCGGCAACTCGGCCGCCGTCTTCCCGCTGCAGCGGCTCCGGCACGAGGTCTGGCCGGTGCTGACCGTGCACTTCTCCAACCACACCGGGTACGGCGCCTGGCGCGGGCCGCTGCTGCCCCCGGCCGACGTCGCCGAGGTGATCGCCGGCATCGAGGACCGCGGCGTCCTCGGCACCGCCGACGCGGTGCTCTCCGGCTACCAGGGCGACCCGGCCATGGGCGCGGTGATCCTCGACGCCGTCGCGCGGGTGAAGGCGGCCAACCCGGACGCCCTGTACTGCTGCGACCCGGTGATGGGCGACGTCGGCCGCGGCATGTTCGTCCGGCCGGGCATCCCGGAGTACCTGCGCGACACCGTCGTGCCCCGCGCGGACATCGTCACCCCGAACCAGTTCGAGCTGGAGTTCCTCGCCGGCCGCGGCACCGACACCCTGGACGACCTGCTCGCCGCCGTCGACGTCGTCCGGGACACCGGACCCCGGCACGTGCTGGTCACCAGCGTGCTGCACGGCGACGTCCCCGCCGGGTCGCTGGAGGTCGTCGCCGTCTCCGACGAGGGCGCGTGGGCGGTCACCACCCCGCTGCTGCCGATCAGCCCCAACGGCGGCGGCGACGTCACCGCCGCGCTGTACCTGGCCCACCTGGCCACGACCGGGTCACCCGAGACGGCGCTGGAACGCACCACCAACTCCATCTACGCCGTCCTCGAGGCCACCCTCGCGGCGGGCACCCGGGAGCTGCAACTCGTCGCCGCCCAGGACGCCATCGCCGACCCGCCCACCCGGTTCGGCGCCCGCCGGCTTCGCTGAGGTGGACTTCGCCGGACCGCCGTCTCCCCACCGGCGGCTCGCCTAGGCTCGGGGGCGACGCAGTCCGGTCCCGCCGCCGCGCGTACGGGCCGGCACGTCGCGCCCGGCCCCGCCCTCGGGCGGATGCGGAGGACGCCGGATGGACGAGACCACGTTCGCGGCGCCGGCCTGGGCCTGGGTGGCCGTCGCCGCGATCATCGCCGTCATGCTCGCCGTCGACGTGTTCTCCCACCGCGACCACCACGTCATCGACCTGCGCGAGGCGCTGCTCTGGAGCGCGGCGTGGATCACCGCCGGGGTCGCCTTCGGCCTGGTCATCTGGCTCTGGCGCGGCAGCGGACCGGCAGTGGCCTACTACTCCGGCTACCTGCTGGAGAAGGCGCTGTCGGTCGACAACGTGTTCGTCTTCGCACTGCTGTTCGGATACTTCCGGGTGCCCGCCGAATACCAGCACAAGGTGCTGTTCTGGGGAGTGCTCGGGGCGCTCGGATTCCGGCTGGTCTTCATCTTCGCCGGCGCGCAGCTGCTGGACCGGCTGACCTGGGCCGGCCTCGTGCTCGGTGCGTTCCTGGTCTGGACGGGCTGGCGCCTCGCGGTCCGCGGCGAACCGGACGTCGACCCCGACCGCAACATCGCCGTCCGGCTCTTCCGCCGGCTGGTGCCCACCGAGCCCCGCTACCACGACGGCCGCTTCACCGTCCGGGTCGACGGCCGCCGCGTGGGCACCGTGCTGCTGGTCGCGCTGGTGGCGATCGAGGCCACCGACGTCGTCTTCGCGATCGACTCGGTCGCCGCGATCCTGGCCATCACCACCAACACGTTCCTGGTCTGGACGGCGAACGCCTTCGCCGTGCTCGGGCTGCGCAGCCTGTACTTCTGCCTGGCCGGCCTGCTGCGGCACTTCGGCTACCTGCGCTACGGCCTGGCCGTGCTGCTCGCCTTCGCCGGGGTGAAACTGATCCTCGCCGAGACCCCCGTGGGCAAGCTGCCGGTCTGGCTCACCCTCGCCGTGGTGGTGCTCACCCTCGCCACCGCCATCACCTGGAGCGCGGTGACCGCCCGCCGGGACATCCGAGCCCGGTAGCGAGCGCCGCGCTGGGAAACCCGGCGGCGCCGTGACACCATTCGGCAGGTGACCAGCAGTCCCGCGTCCGCGCAGCACCTGCGCGACCTCGCCCGGCTGCGCCGCGTCCGCGACCGGATCGACCGGGAGTACGCACAGCCGCTGGACGTCGAGGCGCTCGCCCGCGGCGCGCACATGTCGGCCGGGCACCTCAGCCGCCAGTTCCGGCAGGCCTACGGCGAGTCCCCGTACGCCTATCTCATGACCCGCCGCATCGAGCGGGCCATGGCGCTGCTGCGTCGCGGCGACCTCAGCGTCACCGAAGTCTGTTTCGCGGTCGGTTGCTCGTCGCTGGGCACCTTCAGCACCCGCTTCACCGAGCTGGTCGGCATACCGCCGAGCACCTACCGGGCTCGCGCGGCCGGCGGCGCCGGTGAGCTGCCGCCCTGCCTGGCGAAACAGGTGACCAGACCGATCAGGAATCGAGAAGCGCCCGCCGTCGGGCCGCACCTAGCCTGACTGCCATGGACATCACCATTGACACCGTCTTCCTCCCGCACGACGACCCCGAGGCCTCCCTGGCCTTCTACCGCGACGTCCTGGAGTTCGAGGTCCGCAACGACGTCGGACAGGGCCGGATGCGCTGGATCACGGTCGGCCCCGCCGGGCAGCCCGGCACGTCGATCCTGCTCGCCCCGCCGGCCGTCGACCCCGGCATCACCGACGACGAGCGCCGTACCATCGTCGAGATGATGGCCAAGGGCACCTACGGCTGGATCCTGCTGGCCACCCCAGACCTCGACGGCACCTTCGAGAAGCTCCAGGCCAGCGACGCCGAGGTGGTCCAGGAGCCCATCGAGCAGCCCTACGGCGTCCGCGACTGCGCCTTCCGCGACCCGGCGGGCAACCTGATCCGCATCAAGGAGCTGCGCTGACCTGTCGGACGCACATGGTCAGATCGAGCCCGACGCCGACGGAGGCCGCGACGGCGGCCCACGGGACAGATGGAGACACGATGACGACGGACACCCGGTCGCCCGAGCAGCACGTGGCCGACACCCACGACCTGATCCGCGTGCAGGGCGCCCGCGAGAACAACCTCAAGGACGTCAGCATCGAGATCCCCAAGCGCCGGCTGACCGTGTTCACCGGCGTCTCCGGCTCGGGCAAGAGCTCCCTGGTGTTCGGCACCATCGCCGCCGAGTCACAGCGGCTGATCAACGAGACCTACAGCGCCTTCGTGCAGGGCTTCATGCCGACGCTGGCCCGGCCCGAGGTCGACGTCCTCGACGGGCTGACCACCGCGATCATCGTCGACCAGGAGCGGATGGGCGGCAACCCCCGCTCCACCGTCGGCACCGTCACCGACGCCAACGCCATGCTGCGCATCCTCTTCAGCCGGCTCGGCCAGCCCCACATCGGCTCGGCCCAGGCGTTCTCCTTCAACGTCGCCTCGATCAGCGGCGCCGGCGCGGTCACCGTCGAGCGCGCCGGACAGACCGTCAAGGAGCGCCGCAGCTTCAGCATCACCGGGGGCATGTGCCCGCGCTGCGAGGGCACGGGCTCGGTCACCGACTTCGACCTGACCCAGCTGTACGACGACAGCAAGTCGCTCAACGAGGGTGCGCTCACCATCCCCGGCTACAGCATGGACGGCTGGTACGGCCGCATCTTCAGCGGCTGCGGCTTCTTCGACCCGGACAAGCCGATCCGCAAGTTCACCAAGAAGGAACTACACGACCTGCTCCACAAGGAGCCGGTCAAGATCAAGGTCGAGGGCATCAACCTGACGTACGAGGGCCTGATCCCGAAGATCCAGAAGTCGATGTTGGCCAAGGACGTCGACTCGATGCAGCCGCACATCCGCGCCTTCGTGGAACGGGTCGTCACCTTCACCACCTGCCCCGACTGCGAGGGCACCCGGCTCAGCGAGGCGGCCCGCTCGTCGAAGATCAGCGGGATCAGCATCGCCGACGCGTGCGCCATGCAGATCAGCGACCTCGCCGCCTGGGTACGCGGCCTCGACGAGCCGTCGGTGGCCCCGCTGCTGGCGAAGCTGCAGCACACCCTCGACTCGTTCGTCGAGATCGGGCTGGGCTACCTCTCCCTCAGCCGGCCGTCCGGAACGCTGTCGGGCGGGGAGGCACAGCGCACCAAGATGATCCGCCACCTCGGCTCCTCGCTCACCGACGTGACCTACGTCTTCGACGAGCCCACCATCGGGTTGCACCCCCACGACATCCAGCGGATGAACGACCTGCTGCGGCAACTGCGCAACAAGGGCAACACCGTGCTGGTCGTGGAGCACAAGCCGGAGGCGATCGCCATCGCCGACCACGTGGTCGACCTCGGCCCCGGGGCCGGCACCGCCGGTGGTGAAGTGGTCTTCGAGGGCACCGTGGAGGGCCTGCGGGCCAGCGGCACGCTCACCGGGCAGCACCTGGACGACCGGGCTCGTCTGAAGCCGTCGCTGCGGACGCCCACCGGCGCGCTGGAGGTACGCGGCGCCGGCACCCACAACCTGCGCGACGTCGACGTCGACATCCCGCTCGGCGTCCTGGTCGTCGTCACCGGCGTCGCCGGCTCCGGCAAGAGCTCACTGATCCACGGCTCGGTGTCCGGGCGCGACGGGGTGGTGACGGTCGACCAGAGCGCCATCCGCGGCTCCCGGCGCAGCAACCCGGCCACCTACACCGGCCTGCTCGACCCGATCCGCAAGGCCTTCGCCAAGGCCAACGGCGTCAAGCCGGCGCTGTTCAGCGCCAACTCCGAGGGCGCCTGCCCCACCTGCAACGGCGCCGGCGTCATCTACACCGACCTGGCCATGATGGCCGGCGTCGCCACCACCTGCGAAGAGTGCGAGGGCAAGCGGTTCCAGGCATCGGTGCTGGAATACCACCTCGGCGGCCGCGACATCAGTGAAGTGCTCGCCATGTCGGTGACCGAGGCCGAGACGTTCTTCGGCGCCGGCGACGCACGCACCCCGGCCGCCCACAAGATCCTCGAACGGCTCGCCGACGTCGGCCTCGGCTACCTCACCCTCGGCCAGCCGCTCACCACGCTGTCCGGCGGCGAGCGGCAGCGCCTCAAGCTGGCCACCCAGATGGCCACCAGCGGCGGCGTCTACGTCCTCGACGAGCCGACCACCGGCCTGCACCTCGCCGACGTCGAGCACCTGCTCGCCCTGCTCGACCGGCTCGTCGACGCCGGCAAGTCGGTCATCGTCATCGAGCACCACCAGGCGGTCATGGCGCACGCCGACTGGATCATCGACCTCGGCCCCGGCGCCGGCCACGACGGCGGCCGGATCGTCTTCGAGGGCACCCCCGCCGACCTCGTCGCCGCCCGCTCCACCCTCACCGGCGAACACCTGGCGGCCTACGTCGCCTGACCCGGCCGGCACCGGGACGGTGTGGACGCCGAACCACGCCGTCCCGATGCCGGAACCGACGGCGGACACGCCGGGGGAGCGCCGCCGTCCGCCGGGCCACCGATCACTTCAGCGCGGCCGCGAACATGCCGGGCTCGTAGGAACCGCCACGCTGGTGCACGATCACGGCCATCCGGTTGGCCGCGTTGATCAGCGAGACCAGGGCGACCAGCGCGGCAATCTGGTCGTCGTCGTAGTGCTTGCGCACCGCGGCCCAGGTCTCGTCCGACACCCCCTGGTGGGCGTCGGCGAGCCGGGTGCCCTCCTCGGCGAGCGCCAGCGCGGCCTGCTCGGCCTCGGTGAACACGGTGGACTCGCGCCACGCGGCGACCAGGTTGAGCCGCACCGACGTCTCACCGGCGGCCGCGGCCTCCTTGGTGTGCATGTCGATGCACCACCCGCAGCCGTTGATCTGGCTGGCGCGCAGCGACACCAGCTCCTGCGTGGACGTCGGCAGCGGCGACTGGTGGATCACCAGAGCGGCGTTGGCGAACCGCTTGGCGAACTTGACGGCGATCTCGTTGGCGAACATGTCGAATCGAGCGTCCATGGCTCGTCCCTCCTCGTGGTGTCGCACCGGACGACCACGAGATGCCGCCGACCCGAACCCCGTGACAGCACGGCCACGTGACGCCCGCCACACCCTCCCGGTGTCACACAACGGCCCGGTCCGGCATCTGATGGGGGAGACAGTCGAGACGGAACAGGAGCCACCCATGGCCGGCACGGCGCAGACCGCACCCGACGACCGCCGCGCGGACCCCGCCACCGAGGTGTTCCTCGCCCACCGGAACCTGCTGTTCACGGTCGCCTACGAGATGCTCGGCTCGGCCGCCGACGCGGAGGACGTCCTGCAGGAGACCTGGCTGCGGTGGGTGGGCGTCGACCTCGACACGGTGCGGGAACAGCGCGCGTACCTGGTCCGGATCACCACCCGCCAGGCACTCGCCCGGCTGCGGACGCTCGGCCGCCGCAAGGAGTCCTACGTCGGCCCCTGGCTGCCCGAGCCGCTGCTGACCGCACCCGACGTGGCCGAGGACGTCGAGCTGGCCGACAGCGTCTCGATGGCGATGCTGCTGGTGCTGGAGACGCTCACACCGACCGAGCGGGCGGTGTTCGTGCTGCGCGAGGTGTTCGACCTGGAGTACGACGAGATCGCCGAAGCCGTCGACAAGAGCCCCGCCACGGTCCGCCAGATCGCCCACCGCGCCCGGGGACACGTCGCGGCGCGCCGGCCCCGCGGGGTCGTGTCCGCCGCCCAGAGCCGGGACGCGCTCGAAGCGTTCCAGCGGGCCACCGAGACGGGCGACCTTCAGGGCCTGCTCGACATCCTCGCCCCGGACGTCGTGTTCCTGGGCGACGGTGGGGGAGTCAAGCAGGCCGTCCCGCGGCCCGTCGTGGGCGCCGACAAGGTGGCCCGACTGCTGGCCGCCGGGCTGGGCCGGATCGCCGAACTGATGTCACTGCGGCCGGCCCAGGTCAACGGCTACCCGGCGCTGATCATGGAGCAGGGCGACGAGATCGAGGCCGTCCTGGCGGTGCGCATCGACGACGGGCTCGTCACCGGGCTGTACGCCGTGCGCAATCCGCACAAGCTGTCCCACATGGAGCGGGAGGTCAGCCTGCGCCGCTGAACACGCCGAGCCGGCCGTATCGGATACGTCAGGGTCTATGGAAGGAGAGAGATGCCGAGGCGACGCGAGGAAGACGAAACCAGGATCGGTCAGCAGATCGACAAGATCGTCGAGGGAATCCAGAACAAGGATCTCGAGGGCCTGCGGCGGCTCTACACGACCGACGTGGTGTCCTTCGATGTCGAGCCGCCGCTGCAGCATGTCGGGGTGGACGCGAAGCTCAGGAACTGGGCGGCCGTGTTCACATTCTTCGACACCGTGTCCTACGAGCTGCGGGATCTGACCCTCACCGTCGGCGACGACGTGGCCTTCGGACACGCGTTCGGCCGGCTCAGCGGCACGCTGAAGGACGGGACGGCGACGAACGGCATGTGGGTCAGGGCCACCTTCTGCTTCCAGAAGATCGACGGGACCTGGCTGATCGCGCACGACCAGGTCTCGGTGCCGCTCGACATCCGCAGCGGCAAGGGCGTGCTCGACCTCCAGCCCTGACCGGCCGCCTCACCCCCAGAGTCGATAATGTACATTATGTCAAGTAAGCAGGTTCCGGCCCTCCCCGGCGTCACGCCACCACCGGATCGGTGAGGACCGCCGCCAGGACCCGCACCTGCTGTTCGTGCTCGTCGCGGTCGGCCGCGCGGGCCAGCTGGATGAGCGCCTTCCACAGCGCCCAGCCGCGGGCGCGGTGCCAGGCGTCGTCGGGCAGGCCGGCCGCCTCCCGGAACAGCGTGCGCTCCGCCCCGGCGAACCAGGTCCACGCCGGCACGAGGTCGCAGGCCGGGTCTCCGACGCCGCAGGTGCCGAAGTCGATGACCGCCGACAGCCGCCCATCGGAGACGAGCAGGTTGCCGACCGCCACGTCGCCGTGGAACCAGACCGGCGCCGCCGCCCAGGCCGAGGTCAGCGCCCGCGCCCACACGTCCCGGCAGGCGGCCGCGTCCACCCGCCCCCGCAGCACGTCCAGGGCCTGTTCGACCTCGTCGCCGTAGGTGCTGGGGTGGCAGCCCCGGAAGCAGGAGTGCCGTCCGGCCGCCGGACCGCCGGACGTGGGCGCCCGCCTCAGCGCGGTCAGGAACGCGCCGAGGTCGCGCGCCACGGCCGACCGGTCGACCTCCCCGGCGGCCTCGAGGGTCTCGCCGGGCAGCCAGCGCCGCACCGACCAGGGGTACGGGTAGCCGGCGCCGGGCGCGCCGGTGGCCACCGGTTCGGGTACGGGCAGCGGCAGGTGGCGGGCCAGCGCCGGCAGGTTGCGGTCCTCCTTGGCGACGCCGGGCACGTAGCCCTCGGCGCTGGGCAGCCGTACGACGAGGTCGTCGCCGAGGCGGAAGGTCCGGTTGTCCCACCCCTGCCGGGTCACGGCGCTCACCGGCAGGTGCGCCCATCGCGGGAACTGCGCGGCGACGAGCCGGCGTACCAGTTCTTCGTCGATGTCCACCACGGACCCAGTCTGCGTGCCACGGCAAGTGGTTTCCGGGCTCGCTCCCCCAGATCCGGCCGCTGGCGGGAACGCGAAAATCATGCATAATATGCCTTATGCATGACAAACCGGACGAACCGGTGGGGCGGTTGATCGAGGAGTTCCTGACCGCCCGGGCCACCCGGAAGCCCTCCCCGCACACCCTGGCGGCCTACCGGCGGGACCTGACCACTGTGGCAAGCCTGGTGACGGCGGACGACGCGACCACTCCCCTCCCCCTCGACCGGCTCCCGGTCACCGCCCTGTCCCCCCGGGTCATGCGCGCGGCGTTCGCCCGGTTCGCCGCTCCCCGCGCCGCCGCCTCGGTCCACCGTGCCTGGTCCACCTGGAACAGCTTCTTCACGTTCCTGGTCGCCGAGGGCGTCGTACCCGGCAATCCGATGCCGGCGGTGGGGCGGCCCCGCACCCCGCTCCCCCGGCCCAAGCCGCTGCGGGGCGAGGACACCCCGGAGGAACTGCTGGCCGCGGTGGCCCGGGAGGACGGCCGGCAGCGCGACCCGTGGCCGGAGCGGGACCTGGCCGTGCTGGCGTTGGCGCTGTGCGCGGGGCTGCGCCTGTCGGAGCTGCTGGCGCTGCGGGTGGCGTCGGTGGCCGGCCGGCCCGGTGAGCGCCGGGTGGACGTGGCGGGCAAGGGCGGGCGGCCGCGGACGGTGCCGATCGAGGCGGGTGTGGACCGGGTGCTGGCGGACTACCTGGACAGTCGGCGGCGGCGGTTCGGGTCGCGCAGCGTCCGGCCGGACTCGCCGCTGCTGGTGGACCGGCGGGGTGAGCCGCTGCGGCGGGGTGGCCTGCAGTATCTGGTGGAGTCGTGTTACCGGCGGGCGGGGATCGGGGACCGGGTGCCGCGGGGCGCGCGGTTGCACGCGTTGCGGCACACGTTCGCGACCCGGTTGGCGGAGGACGGGGCGAGCGCGGCGGAGATCATGCGGTTGCTGGGGCACGCGTCGTTGGCGTCGTCGCAGACGTACATCGAGGTGACGGCGGGTCAGCAGCGCGCGGCGGTGGCGTCGAACCGCACGAACCGCGCCCTGGCGGGTCTGGTGGTGCGGCGGGAGGCGCCCTGAGCGGGCAGCATGGTCGGGATGCGGGTGGGTGCGGCGCGGGCGGTGGCGGTCGAGTGGGTGCGCGAGGAGATGCGCCGGGACCCGTCGACCGGGGGTGCGTTCTTCAGCGGGTCGACGGTGGACCTGCCGGACGATGCGGTGCTGCCGTCGTGGTCGGACGTGGACGTGCTGCTGGTGCGGGACGCCCCGGCGGCGAAGGTGGGCAAGTTCGTTCACCGTGGGGTGCTGTTGGAGGTCTCGGCGCTGACCTGGGCGGAGTTGGGGTCGCCGGAGGACGTGCTGGGGTCGTGGGTGTTCGCGCCGATGTTCCGGACCGACACCGTGATCGCGGACCCGTCGGGCCGGCTGGCGGCGGTCCGGGAGCGGGTGGCGGCGGGCTTCGCGGATCCGGCGTGGGTGCGGCGGCGGTGTGCCGGGGTGCGGCGGCGGATCGAGGACGGGTTGGCCCGGCTGGACGAGCGGGCGTCGCTGGCCGAGCAGGTGCTGGCGTGGGTGTTCCCCACGTCGGTGCTGGCGGTGCTGCCGGCGGTGGCGGGGTTGCGGGATCCGACGGTGCGGCGGCGGTACGTGCGGGCGCGGGAGGTGCTGGCCGCGCACGGGTTCGGTGACCGGTACGAGGAGTTGCTGGCGTCGCTGGACGGTGGCGGGGTGGGTCCGGGTCGGGTGCGGGAGCACCTGGCCGGGTTGGCGGTGGCGTTCGACGAGGCGGCGCGGGTGGCGCGTACCCCGTTTCCGTTCCGTGCGGACCTGTCGGCGGGGCGGCCGGTGGTGCTGGACGGGAGCGCGGAGTTGGTGGCGGCGGGCGCGCACCGGGAGGCGATGTTCTGGGTCGTGGTGACGTACGCCCGGTGTCACGCGGTGCTGGCGGCCGACGCGCCGGGGCGGGAGCGGGTGTTGCGGCCGGCGTTCGAGGCGGCGGTGGCGGATCTTCAGGTGGTGTCGGCGGCGGACCGGCGCCGGCGGGCGGCGGCGTTGTTGGGGTCGTTGCCGCGGTGGCAGGCGGTGGCGGATGCGGTCGCGGAGCGCGCTGTGGCAGGCTGAGGGGTGAACGCGACTGGCGGCACGGAGGATGGGCAACCATCGGGGAGCTCGTCGCGGGGGTCGACCGCCTGGGCCTCCGCGTGCGGGGTGCGGCATGTCTTCTTCGGGCACGACGACGGCGCGGCTGCTGCCGGGTGCGCCGGTGGCGGAGCGGGTGTTGGCGGAGGTCGCCGAGTCGGTGGTGGCGCTGCGGGCGGCGGGGGTCACGCCGGCGTTGGCGACGGTGCTGGTGGGCGACGACGACGCGAGCGCGGGTTACATCCGGATCAAGCAGCGGCAGGCGGCGGAGCTGGGTTTCGTGTCGCCGCACGTGCATCTGCGGGCGTCGGCGTCGCAGGCGGATCTGCACGCGGTGCTGGCGGATTTCAACGCGGACAAGGCCGTGCACGGGGTGCTGGTGCAGTATCCGATCCCGGGGCACCTGGACTACGACCGGGCGCTGGCGGAGCTGGACCCGGACAAGGACGTGGACGGGATGCATCCGGTGAACATGGGCCGGTTGGCGTTGGGGTTGCCGGGTCCGCTGCCGTGCACGCCGGCGGGGATCGAGGCGTTGTTGGCGTTCCACGGGGTGCCGGTGGCGGGCCGGGAGGTGGTGATCCTGGGTCGGGGCGCCACGCTGGGCCGGCCGTTGGCGATGCTGCTGGCGCAGAAGCGGCCGACGGCGAACGCGGCGGTGACGGTGGTGCACACGGGGGTGCCGGACTGGCCGCGGTACACGCGGCGGGCGGAGATCCTGGTGGCGGCGGCCGGGGTGCCGGGGATCATCCAGCCGGAGCACGTGCGTCCGGGTGGCGTGGTGGTCGGCGGCGGGGTGCGGTACGAGGGGCGGCGGCTGCTGCCGGACGTGGACGAGTCGTGTGCCGAGGTGGCGGGGGCGATCACGCCGCGGGTCGGCGGGGTGGGTCCGACGACGGTGGCGATGTTGTTCCGTAACGCGGTGCGCGCGGCGCAGCGGGCGTCCGGGCTGGGTTGAGGGCCCTCGTCAGCCGAGGTCGACCAGGAGCGGCCGGTGGTCGGAGATGGTGGACAGCGGGGTGTCGACGGCGGTGACCGGGGGCAGCCGGTCGAGGCCGCGCCGGTCGGCGAGGATGTGGTCGAGCTGCACCCGGGGTTGTCCGGCCGGGTAGGTGGGGCGGCGGCCGAGCGGTCGCCAGCGGGACAGCAGGGCGGCGGGTCCGGCGGGCAGGTTGAGGTCGCCGAGGAGGATCCGTGGGGCGGGCAGCGTGCGCAGGGCGCGCACGACGCGGCGTAGTTGCAGCATGTTCCAGCCGGGCACGAAGGACAGGTGGGTGGCGGCGACGGTGAGCGGCCCGTGCGGGGTGTCGAGGACGGCGGCGAGCACGACGCGGGGTTCGTCGCGGAGCAGGACCAGCCCGCCGCCGGGGCCGGGGACGTAGATCGGTGACCGGACGGGGGCGGGTCGCAGGCGGGTGACCTGCCAGGAGCGGACCGGGTAACGGCTGACCAGGCCGATGCCGTAGAGGGGTTCGCCGTGGCCGTCGTCGTCGTGGGTGAGGGGGCGGAACTGTTCGCCGGGGGTGCCGACGACGGCGGCGGCGAAGCGGTGTTCGGGGGCGTCGAGGGCGCGGGCGGCGATGGCGGTGAGGTCGAGGTTGCCGCTGCGGGACTGGTCGTGGTCGACCTCCTGCAGGGCGAGCACGTCGGCGTCGAGCGTGGTGACGGCGGCGGCGAGCCGGTCGGGGTCGACGAGTCCGTCGGTGAGGGACCGGCCGTGCAGCAGGTTGAAGGTGGCCAGGCGCACCTGCACACCCTACGTCCGCGTGGCAGGCTTGCCGGGTGCTGAAGGCGTTGCTGTGTTCGATGCTGGTGTTCGTGGCGGTGGCGTCGGTGGGGTTGTGGTTGCGGCGGCGCCGGGGGCGTTGAGCTGCGGTGAGGCTGGCCACAGGGGGTCTCGTCGGGCGGTGGGGGTGGGCAGAATGGCCGCCCGTGGATCCTCTGTCGCTGACGACCCTGTTGAGCGCGGCCGCCCTGGCGGGCTGGGTGGACGCCGTGGTGGGCGGCGGTGGTCTGTTGCTGTTGCCGGCGCTGCTGCTGGGCGCGCCGGGGGTGCCGGTGGCGACGGCGTTGGGCACGAACAAGCTGGCGGCGATCTTCGGTACGTCGACGGCGGCGCTGACCTACGCGCGGCGTACGAAGCTGGACTGGGCGGTGGCGGGTCCGGCGGCGGGGTTGGCGGTGCTGACGGCCGGGTTGGGCGCGGCCCTGGCGGGGGCGGTGCCGGCGGGGGCGTACCGGCCGGTGGTGCTGGTGGTGCTGGTGTCGGTGGCGGTGTTCGTGCTGACCCGGCCGCGGCTGGGCGTGGTGTCGTATCCGGAGCGGCGTACGCCGGTGCGGGTGGTGACGGCCGTGGCGGTGGCCGGGCTGGGCATCGCCCTGTACGACGGGTTGATCGGCCCGGGCACGGGCACGTTCCTGGTGTTGGCGTTCACCGCGCTGGTGGGGTCGGATTTCGTGCACGCCTCGGCGATGGCGAAGGTGGTCAACGCGGGCACGAACCTGGGGGCGCTGGTGGTGTTCGCGGCGACCGGGCACGTGTGGTGGCTGCTGGGCGCGGCGATGGCGGTGTGCAATGTGGCGGGGGCGGCGTTGGGCGCGCGGATGGCGTTGCGGCGCGGTTCGGGTTTCGTGCGGGTGGTGCTGCTGGTCGTGGTGCTGGCGCTGGTGGGCAAGCTGGGCTACGACCAGTGGGTGGCGGCGTGAGGGGTTGACCGCCGTCGTGTGATCATCGGCGGGTGCCCGTCCGCGCCGAACACGACCGCGCCGTCCTCGCCGAGCTGCTGGCCCGGGATCCGGTGCTGCACGCGTACCAGCTGGGTGACCTGGACGACTTCTTCTGGCCGTACACCTCGTGGTATCGCTGCGGCGACCAGGTGGTGCTGCTCTACCACGGTGTCGAGCTGCCCACGCTGCTGGCGTTCGCGCCGCCGGAGCGCGCCGCGGACCTGGCGGCGCTGCTGGCCGAGGCGGCGCCGGTGTTGCCGGCCCGACTGTGGGCGCACCTCTCCCCCGGCCTGGACGCCACGATGGCCCGCTGGTACGCGGTCTCCGACGCCGCCGTGCACCACCGGATGGCATTGACCGACCCGGCGCGGCTGGCCGCGGTGCCCCCGGCCGGGGAGCCGCTGGGCCGCGCCGACCTGCCGGAGCTGCTCGATTTGTACACCGCCGCGTACCCGGGCAACTGGTTCGACCCGCGGATGCTGGACACCGGCCGGTACGTGGGGGTGCGGGAGGCCGGGCGGCTGGTCGCGGTGGCCGGGGTGCACGTGTGGTCGCCGACGTGGCGGGTGGCCGCCCTGGGCAACGTGACCACCCACCCGGACGCCCGGGGGCGGGGCCTGGCCGGGGCGGCCGTGGCCGCACTGTGCGCCGGGCTGCGGGCCACCGTCGACCACGTGACGCTCAACGTCAAGGCCGACAACGTCCCCGCGGTACGCCTCTACGAACGGCTGGGGTTCACCCGGGTCGCCGACTTCACCGAGTGCGCGCTGCACCGCCTTCCGTGACCGCCGGACCGCTCAGTCTGGCCTGTCCAGCCGCCACGCTGGGTCAACAACCCGACCCTGACCTGGGCTTGTGTCTGACCGGCCCGGCGTGGCCCAGCCCCTAGCGTCTGCCTTCGAGGCCGAAGTGACCCGTCGCGACCGACGTGCGGGGGTGGCCGGTGTGCCGGCCGCCCCCGCACGTCGCGGTCAGCGGCCCCGGCTGGGCGAGTCGAACCGGCCGGCGCGGATCTCCCGCAGCGCCCGCCGGCGGGTGTCGCCGCGCAGCGTGTCCACGTACAGGCGGCCGTGCAGGTGGTCGGTCTCGTGCTGCAGGGCGCGGGCCAGGAACCCGCTGCCGGCGATGGTCAGCGGCTGGCCGTGCTGGTCGAAGCCGTGCGCGGTGGCGTGCATGGCGCGCGGCGTCGGGAAGTACAGCCCGGGGATGGACAGGCAGCCCTCCTCGTCGTCCTGACGCTCCTCGGACAGCTCCAGCGTCGGGTTGATCAGGTGACCGCGGTGCCCGTCGGCGTCGTAGACGAACACCTGCGCGTTCACCCCGATCTGCGGGGCGGCCACCCCGGCCCGGCCGGGCGCGCCGAGCAGCGTGTCCATGAGGTCCTGCACGAGCGCGCGCAGCTCGGCGTCGAAACTGGTCACCGGCTCCGACGGGGTGCGCAGCACGGGGTCGCCGATGATCCGGATCGGGCGCATAGTCATGCCCGGAAGGCTATCCGCCCGTTACGCCGGCTGGTGCCGCACCCGCCCGGTCGCGGACCAGGACCTCGATGCCGTCGAGCAGGCGGGCCAGCCCGAACTCGAAGGCCCGGGCCGGGTCCCCGGCGGCCTGGTACTCCTGGCCGGCGGTGGTGCCCACCCGGGAGGCGAGCGGGAACCGGGCCGGGTCGAGCACCTTCTCCAGGTACGGGGCGTGCGCGTGCCACCACTGCTGTTCGGTCATCCCGGTGTCCCGGCTGGCCTGGGCCGCCTCCACGGCGGGGCGGGCCGCGCCGTGCACGTAGCCGGTGACCAGGGTGACCACGGCGTCCATCTCCAGGTCGGTCAGGCCGATCCCGTCGACGGCGCGCAACTCGTACTCGTACTTGGCGATCAGGTTCGGGCCCAGCGGCGGGCGGGTGGTGGCGACCTGCAACAGCCACGGGTGGCGCAGGTAGAGGGCGAAGTTCTCCCGCGCGATCTGGGCCAGCCGGCCCCGCCAGCCGCCCGGCACCTCGTCGGGGCGGGCGGTCTCGCCGTAGACCGTGTCGAGCATGACGTCGAGCAGTTCGCCCTTGCCCGGCACGTGGGTGTAGAGGGTCATGGTGCCCACCCCGAGCCGCTCGGCGACCCGGCGCATGGACAGCGCGGCCAGCCCCTCGGCGTCGGCGACCTCGATGGCCGCGCGCACGATCCGCTCCACGGACAGGTCGCCGCCCTTGCGGCTGACCTTCTCCCGGGTACGCCAGAGCAGGGCGAGGCTGCGCGCCGGGTCCCCGGTGCCGCTGTACTCGGTGGTCACCCGCCGACTGTACCGACCCACCTTCTCGTATGGTGTACGGTACGGCGTACCGGACGACGATCGGAGGCGGCGATGCGACGGGACGGACCGGCGATCGAGGCGGAGGGGCTGCGCAAGCGCTACCGCGACCTGGTCGCCCTGGACGGGGTCGACCTGGCCGTGCCGGCCGGCACGGTCTGCGCGGTGCTCGGGGTGAACGGGGCCGGCAAGAGCACCCTGGTCCGCATCCTGACCACCCTGCTGCGCGCCGACGCCGGGGTGGCCCGGGTCGCCGGGTACGACGTGCGCCGACAGGCCGACCGGGCCCGCGCGCACCTGGGCCTGGTCGGCCAGCACGCGGCGGTCGACGAGATCCTCGGCGGCCGGCAGAACCTGGTGCTGTTCGGCCGGCTGCACCACCTCTCCCCGGCCCGGGCGGCGGCCCGCGCCGACGACCTGCTGCACCGCTTCGACCTCGCCGCGGCCGCCGACCGGCCGGTGGCCACCTGGTCCGGCGGGATGCGCCGCCGGCTGGACCTGGCCGCCGCGCTGATCGTCGACCCGCCGGTGCTGTTCCTCGACGAACCCACCACCGGCCTGGACCCGCGCGCCCGCAGCGACGTCTGGGACGCCGTCCGCGCCCTGGTGGGCGGCGGCGCCACCGTGCTGCTGACCACCCAGTACCTGGAGGAGGCCGACCGGCTCGCTGACAGCGTGCGGGTGCTCGACCACGGCCGGGTGACCGCGGCCGGCACCCCGGAGGACCTGAAGTCGACCCTCGGCGGCGAGCGGATCGACGTGGTGCTGCACCACCCCGACGACCTGGCCCCGGCCGCGGCGGCGGTCACCGCCGCCACCGGCGCCGCGCCCACCGTGGACCGCGCCGCGCTGCGGCTCAGCGTCCCGGTCACCGACCGGGTCGCCGCGCTCGCCGCGGTGCTGCGCGCCGTGGAGGCCGCCGGCCTGCGCGCCGGCGACGTGGCGGTACGCCGACCCACCCTCGACGAGGTGTTCCTGCACCTCACCGACGCCCGCACGGAGGTGCCCGCGTGACCGTCCTGCCGCTGCGCGCCCGCTGGGCCGTCGCCGACACCGCCACCCTGACCGGCCGCACCCTCGCCCACTGGGCGCGCCGCCCCGGCGACGTGCTGGTGGGCCTGCTCTTCCCCGTCCTGCTGCTGCTGATGTTCGGCTACCTGTTCGGCGGCGCCATGGCACTGCCCGACGGCGCCGACTACCGGGAGTTCCTGCTGCCCGGCATGGTGGCCATGACCATGCTCTTCGGCGTCGAGACCACCTACACGGCGGTGGCGGTGGACAGCGCGCGGGGCGTGACCGACCGGTTCCGGTCGTTGCCGATGAGCCGCGCCGCGGTGGTCACCGGCCGGGCCGTGGCCGATCTGCTGCACTCCGCGGCCGCCCTCGCCGTGGTGCTCGGCTGCGGCGTGCTGATCGGCTGGCAGCCGCACTGCGGCCCGCTGCGCGCGCTGGCCGCCGTGGCGCTGCTGCTGTTCCTGCGCTTCGCGATGATCTGGCTCGGGGTGTACCTGGCGCTGCTGCTGCGCCGCCCCGAGACGGTCGCCGCGCTGCAGATCCTGGTCTGGCCGCTGGGCTTCGCCTCCAACGCGTTCGTCGCCCCGGCCACCATGCCGGGCTGGCTCGCCGCAGTCGCCGCCTGGAACCCGCTGTCGGCCACCGTCGCCGCCGCCCGGGACCTGTTCGGCAACCCCGGCTGGGGCGCCGGCTCGTGGCCCGCCGAGCACGCCGTGGCCCTGGCGGTGGCCTGGCCGCTGCTGCTGGTCGCCGTGTTCCTGCCGCTGTCCGTGCGCCGCTGGCAGCGCCTGGGCCGGTGACCGCGCCGGGCGGGGTGCTCAGGCCGCCGGTGGTGGCGTCGCCCGTGGTGGTCG
>NZ_JBEXLR010000061.1:0-36418 GCF_040610095.1 Micromonospora sp. NPDC004540 | reverse complement strand
TGCTGGTCCACCTCGATGGTGGTGGTGCCGCCCCGGGCACCCGGGTCGTAGGTCAGGCCGGCCAGCGCCGGCACCGGGAACGGCTCGCTGCCGCCGATCTCGTGGTTGTTCACGAGCACCGACCCGTTGGGGCCGAGGAAGCAGCCGGTGCCGTCCGCGTCGCTCGGGGTGGCCTGCCCGGACTCCAGCAGGGTCACGCCCGCCTGGGCGACGATGGTGTACGAGAAGCCGGGCGGCAGGGCCAGCAGGCCGGCCGGGTCCGGCACGAGGTCGCCGTAGCCGACCGCCGGGCGGGTCGCGGCCCGGGCCGCCGGCGGGCCGGCGATGGCGTCCAGGCTGCCGGCCACCACGATGCCGAGGCCGGCGGCCGCGCCGCCGTGCAGCACGGCCCGTCGGGAGATGGGGGAGGAGGTCACGTCGTCGCCTTCCTGTTCACATCGTTGCTCAGGGCAAAGGCAAGTTCGGCCGGGGGAACGGCGTCCGGCGGGAATGGCCACCGTGGGATGAACAGTGGCCCAACGTCGGGTGCGCGCCGCGTACTGTGCCGGGCCCGCGCACGTCCGTTAGGGTTCCCTCGATCAGGTACGGCGGCGTCGGAGGGCGGACGGTGGGGAGGCTCGCGACGGCGTACCGGCAGGCGGTCGCTCTGCACCGGGAGGCCCTGCGCCGCTGGGAGGCCGCCCGGCGGGCGCTGGCCGCCGCCGGCCCGGCGCCCGTCGGCAGCCCCGAGCTGGTCGCCCGGCTGGCCCGGCTCGGCGGCGAGCTGGCCGGCCCCGTGCCCGGCACCGCCCGCGCCGCCACCCACCCCGTTCCGGTACGCCTCGGCGAGGCGACCACCGTGGACGGCGGCTTCCCGGTACTGGTGCCGCTGGGCGCCGGCGCCCACCTCGCGATCGACACCGACGCCCGGGATCCTCGGGTCGGCGAGCTGCTGCGGGCCCTCGTGGTGCGGCTGCTCGCCGCCGCGCCGGCCGGCACGGTCCGGGTGGCCGGCATCGACCCGGCCGCGTTCGGCGCCGCCTTCCTGCCGCTGCGCCCGCTGCTCGACGCGGGTGTGCTCGGCCCGGCCGCCACCACCGTCGCGGAGACGACCGCTCTGCTCGACGCGGCGGAACGGCACGCCCGGAGCGCCCAGGCGGCCGTGCCCGAGGACCGGGAGCTGCTGCTGCTGGTCGCCGCGTCCGCCCCGGCGCCGCGCGAGCTGGCGCGGCTCGCCGCGCTCACCCACGCCGGGCCCGCCGCGGCGGTCTGCGTGCTGCTGGCCGGTCATCCGGCCGCCGGGCCGGGCGAGGCCCCGCCGCTCGGCGCCACCACCCAGCTCCGGCTCAACGAGCGGTACGCCCTGGTCGGTGACCCGCCCGGCCGGCCGTTCAGCGCCGACGGCAGCGGGCTGGCCGCCCCGGTGGTGCTCGACGGCGACCCGTCCCACGCCGCCGTGACCGCGCTGGCCCGGCGGCTCGCCGAGGCCGCCCGCCGGGCCACCGCGGTCACCTTCGCCGACCTGCTGCCGGCCCGCCGCTGGGCCGAGTCGTCCGGCGCCGGCCTGCGGACCGTGCTCGGCCGCGCCGGGCGACAACTCCCGCTCGGCGCGTCTGACGCCGCCCCGCGACCTGGAGCCGTCGGCCGGGAACCCGTCACCGTGGCCTTCGACGACGCCACCCCGCACTGGCTGGTCGGCGGGCGCACCGGCGCCGGCAAGACGGTCTTCCTGCTCGACGTGCTCTACGGGCTGGCCGCCCGCTACTCCCCGGCCGAACTTCAGCTCCTCCTGCTCGACTTCAAGGAGGGGGTCAGCTTCACCGAATTCGTGCCCACCGAGCGGGACCCGTCCTGGCTGCCGCACGCCCGCGCGGTCGGCATCGAGTCCGACCGCGAGTACGGCGTGGCCGTGCTGCGCGAGCTGCGCGCCGAGCTGACCCGCCGCGCCGACCTGCTCAAGCGGCACGGCGTCAGCAAGCTCGCCGACCTGCCGCCGAACGCCCGGCCGCCCCGGATCGTCACCGTGGTCGACGAGTTCCACGTCCTGTTCGCCGGAAACGACCCGCTCGCCCGGCAGGCCGTCGACCTGCTCGAGGAGCTGGCCCGCAAGGGCCGCTCGTACGGCCTGCACCTGGTGCTGGCCAGCCAGAGCACCACCGGCATCGAGGCCCTCTACGGCCGGGCCGAGGCGATCTTCGGCCAGTTCCCGCTCCGGGTCGCCCTGCCCGGTGGAGGCGGAGTGCTCGACCCGCTCAACGACGCCGCGAAGACGCTGACCCTCGGCACCGCCGTGGTCAACACCGCCGGTGGCACGGCCGGCGCGGACACCGAGGTCCACTTCCCCGACGCGCACGCCGCCGCGGCCGAGCTCGCCGCCCTGCGCCACGAGCTGTTCGCCGCCCGGCCCGCCGGTGCCCGCCCACCCGCGGTGTTCCGCGGCTACGAGACCCCCCGGCTCGCCGACGACCCCACCTGGGCCGGCCTGGCCCCCGGCACCGAGCCGCCGCTCGCCCTGGTCGGGCGCACCGTCGACGTGGCCGGCAGCACCGCCGCGTTCCGCCTCGACGCGGCGCCCGGCCGACACCTCGCCGTGGTCGGCACCGCCGCCGCGGGGGCGGACGTGCTCCGCTCGGCCACGCTCGGCCTGGCCCGGCAGCACGCTCCCGCCACGGCCCGCTTCCTGTTCGCGCCGCTGGCGCCCGGGACCACGGAGACCGCCGACGACCTGGCGATGACCCTGGCCGCCACCGGCCACCCGGTCCGCCGCCTCGACGCGGCGGCGCTGCGCGCCCACCTCGCCGAGCTGGCCGGCGCGCCCGACCCGGGCGCCGGCCGGACCTACCTGGTGGTGTTCGGGATGGACGCCGCCGCCGGGGCGCTCGCCGCCACCGACCCGGAGACGTTCCGCTCCGGCCACGACGACCTGCGGGCGGTGCTGCGCCAGGGTCCGGGGCACGGGGTGCACGTGCTCGGCTGGTGGCGCGGGCTGCGCCGGCTCGCCGAGGACCTGGGCGGCAGCCAGAACCGCGACGACGTGGCCTGCCTGGTCGCGCTGAACGTGCCCGCCGCCGACCTCGGGCTCCACCTGGGCGCGCACGACCTCGGCTACGCCCCGCGCGACGGTCGGGCGCTGCTGGTCGACCGGCACGAGCACCGCACCGCCCTGGTCGTGCCCTACGCCGCCGACGGGGACGCGTCATGAGCGGGTTCGACGAGTACGCGGCCCTGCTGCGGGAGCTCTCCACCCGGCAGCGGGGCGGCGAGCGGGCGGTCGCCGCCGAGGCCGAACGCCGCCGCACCCTCCAGTCCACCGTGGACCGGCTCGGCCGGCGGCTCGCCGCCCAGGGGCAGCGCCTCGACCAGCTCGGCCAGGCCATCAACCTGCCGATGCGGTCGGTACCGGCCGAGGCCCCGAGCACCGCGGCGGTCCCCGTGGGCGCCCCGCAGGCGGGATCGACCTTGGCCGGCCCGGCTTCGATCCCGCCTGCCCAGGGATCGGCCGGGGGAGGGGCGGGTTCGACTGCATCAGTGGCGGGATCGGCCGGGCCTGCCGGCGGGACGGCCGCGCCGGTGCCGGCCGGCGCGGAGGCGCCCGGAACCGGGGGCGGGGTGACCGGCGGAACAGCCGCCGCGCCGGGGCCGCCGGGTGTCGGGGCGTATCCCGAGGGGACGGTGCCGGGACCCCGGGCGGGTGACCCGGCGACGGAGCTGGCCGCGGCCGGGCGGCTCGCCGACGAGGCCGACCGGCACGGGCAGCAGGCCGAGGCCCTGGCGCGGCGGCCCGTGCTGCTGCCCACCTGGTCGGCGCCGGCCCGGGCGGTCGCCGTCTACGCGGCCTGCGCGCTGGCCGGCTCGCTGCTCATGCTGGTGGCGCTGATCGGCTCGCCGCTGCCGGCCACCGGGCTCGACCTCGTGGCCGCCGTCTCGTGCGCCGGCGTCCCGCTGCTGTCCTTCCTGGCCGGACAGCTCGTGCTCGGGCGCTGGGGCCGCCCGGTGATCGGCGGCGAGACCCCGCCGGGGCGGTACGTGCCGCTCGGCTTCGTCATCTGCGCGCTGGTCGCGCCGTCGCTGTTCTGCGTCTACCTGGTGCTGTTCCGGCTGTTGAGCTGATCAGGGGACGGCGCGGACGCTCGCGTGGCGGACCAGTTGGGCGAAGCGGACGTCCGGGCACGGCCAGTCCTCGCCGCAGCCGCAGAGCCAGCGGGTGACCTTCCGGGGCGGATGAGCGAAGAGGATGTCGTCGGCGTCGTCCAGGTCCTGCCGCGACACGAAGGTCCGGCCCGTCTGGTCGGTGGGTGGAACGCCATGGGTGTCTCCCGGGCCGTGTGACACCCATGGTGTTCCACGGACCGCCGGCGGATCGTCGGGCTTGTCCATGATGGTCTCCTTGCCGGTCGCGAAGGGGCCAGGCGCGAGGGAACTGCGGGCACGCCACGGGCACGCCCGGCCGTCCAGGGGGACCGGCCGACCGGGCGCTCTGCGCGGGTGGGAACGACCAACTCGGGTTGCAGACCTGGGAGTCGGTCCATTCGAACTTTACACAACTAGTCACTTAAAGCAAGCGCGACATCACCTTACTTGTCATGAGAAGTGGCCCGTGATCGAATGGCGGTGCAGACCTGGGAGTACAGATGCCCGTCAAACCCAAGTGGGAACAGCTCGCGGACCACATTCGAAGCCAGATCGAGTCCGGTGACCTCGCGCCCGGCGATCAGTTGCCGTCCACGGCGCAGCTCAAGGAACAGCACGGCGTGTCGGCGACGGTCGTGCGCCAGGCGATCCTGGTCCTGCAGACGCAGGGATGGGTGCAGGGCGTGCACGGTCTGGGTGTGTTCGTGGCGGAGCGCTGATGCCGACCGGTCGAGCCCGGCGACGTGGGGAGGGCGCGTGAGCGCAGCGGACATCATCGCGAGGCTGGCGGCGGCGGCCCAGAAACTGGACGAGGCGAAGGCCAGGACGGCCGCCGCGGCCCAGGACGCCGCCGAGGCCCGGGCACTGGTGGCCGGTGCGCTGGAGGGCGTGGCGGCCGGACCGTTGCTCAACATGATCGACGCCTACCGGCAGGCACTGACCCACGCCGCGCAGGGCGGTGAGCCGGCCCGCCAGCACGTCCAGGAGACGATCGCCAAGGTCCAGGCGCTGGGGAGCTGAGCGCCGGCCGGTGAGGGTGGTCAGGGGTCGGTGAGGACGAGCCACTCGTCGTCGCGCCGGCTCACGGTCGTGTCGGGCGGCCAGACGTGGGTCACCGACGTCGAGGCACGGGCCTGGTCGACCAGTGGCCGGCGGGCGAACACCGCTCCCTCGAAGCGGGCCCGGCCGTGGAACACGGCCCGGCCGAAGTTGGCCGCCCCCTCGAAGCGGGCCCCCTCGAACCAGGCCTCCGCGCCGAACTCGGTCCAGCGGAACAGCGCCATGTCGGCGAACCGGGCCCGGCGGAAGCCCGCGTACCCCTCGAAGGTGACGTGCTCCACGGACAGCCCACCCAGGAACACCGCCTCGCGGAAGGTGGCGCTGCCGGCGAAGCGGGCCCGGTCGAAGCTGCTCGGCTGCCGCAGCGTGGTGCCGCGGAAGGAGACCTCCGCGAAACTCGTCCCCCGGCAGGCCAGCGCGCCGAGGTCGGCCCGGTCGAAGCTCACCCGGCCGGTGAAGCGGGCATCGTCCAGCACGACCTCCGCGTCACCGGTGAGGTCGTCGAACACCGCGTCGGCGAACTCGGCGGCCAGTCGCAGCCGGCCGTGCACGACCGCCTCGGCAAAGCTGGTGGTGCCGGTGCACACCGCGCCCGTGAGGTCGAGGTCCACCAGGGTGCAGCCGGTGGCGTCGAAGTCGTCCAGCCGGGCGCCGGTCAGGTCCAGTGCGATGCCGGGCCACCAGCCCTCCCGGTCCGCGCGGAGGTGCCGGGTGAGCATCCGCTGCGCGGTGCGCCGTACCTCGGTCTCGCGCGGGTCGTCGGGCGCCGGCATCCGGAGGTACGCGCAGAGCACCGCCACGATGGTCGGTCGCTGCACCGGGTTGTCCTGACCGAGCCGTTCCAGGGCGTGCAGGCCGCCGAGGCGTACCGCGGGGTTGTCGCTGCCGACCAGCTCGATGGCCCGGACGTAGAGCTCGGTGAGGCGCCGCTCGGCGGCATCGTGTTCCGCGGCCGCGGCCTGCCGATCCTGGTGCCGCTGACCGGCGTCGGCGACCGCCTCGGCGTGTTCCTGCACCCGGTCGCGGTGCGCCTGATCGCGGGCGGCGACGGCCTCCTGGTGCCGCTGCCCGCGCTCGTTGATCCACTGTCGACGGGCGGCGAGCAGCAGCGCCAGCCCGCCGCCGGTGCCGGCGACCACGGTGAGACCGGTGCGGATGGCGTCGACGCGCAGCGTGGCCCGGGTGTCGGGTTGGGCGGCCCGGTCGGCCTCGGCGAGCAGCCAGTCCAGCACGAGCCAGCCGAGCAGCACGGCGAGCAGCAGCCCGAGCAGCGCCAACCACCAGGGCATCACCCGGAGCGGCTTCTCCGGCGGCGGTGGGGCGGACACGGCGCCCAGCATGCCATCCGTGCCCGGCTGCCGGGGGACCTGCGGAGGGCCCCACCCGTCTGTCCTAATTGCCGATTCGTGCGTCCTGCGGAACAACGGGTTACCACCGCGTAACTTTCCATTGACGTGTGTGAAATCGGACACGCATCATCGTTTCCACGATCGATCGGATCCCCCCACCCGTCCTCCCGGCTCACCGGGGCCTCCCACCGGAGGTGCAGCCCATGCTGCTCCGAACGATCCTGGCCGCCACCACCGCCGTCACCGTCCTGCTCGTCCCGGCCACCGCCGCCCACGCCGAGCCCACCACCACCAGCGAGACCACCACCGCGAGCGCCACCACCACCAGCGCGGCCGAGGCCGCCACGGCCGGAGCCACCAGCCTCGCCGCCGCCGGCGCCAACCCGGTCGTCGTCGTCGGCGGACTGATCGGAATCTCCATCGCCTACGAGCCGATCGCCGCCCGGCTGCGTGCCGACGGCTACCGGGTCTCCATCTACCAGTTGCCGAACCTCGGCTTCGGCGACATCCGCGAGTCCGCCCGGGCCCTGTCGTCCTACGTGGACCAGGTCCGGGCCGCGACCGGGGCGGCCAAGGTGGACCTGGTCACCCACTCCGAGGGCGGGCTGGTCTCCCGCTGGTACGTCAAGTTCCTCGGCGGCGCCGGCAAGGTCGACCACTACGTCAGCCTCGGCAGCCCGCAACAGGGCACCTACGTCGCCAACATCATCAACTTCCTGGTGCTGGGCAGCTGTGCGGGCATCGTCGCCTGCCAGCAGATGTCCATCGGGTCCAGCTTCCTCACCGACCTCAACGCCGGCGACGACACCCCGGGCACGGTCCGCTGGACCACCGTCCGGACCTGGCAGGACGAACTGGTCCGCCCGGTCGACAACGCCGCCCTCGCCGACGGCGCCACCAACGTCCTGGTGCAGGCGTGGTGCCCGCTGCGGATCGTCGGTCACCTGGGCCTGGTCCTCGACGGCACCACGTACACGGTCGTCCGGCAGGCGCTCGCGGACGCCGCGATCCGGCCCAACTGCTTCGCGGTCTGACCATGGGCCCGGGCTCGACGGTCGCCGCGCGCCGGCGGCCGTCGAGCCCGCCCGTCACTCGGTGGTCCGGCCGAGGATGAGATCGGCCGCCCGCCAGGCCAGCGCGGTCACCGGCGCGCTGGTCCAGCCCGACACCAGCACCGGCAGCACCGACGCGTCGACGACCCGCAGTCCGGTCACCCCGCGTACCCGGAGCTGGGGGTCGACGATGTGGTCGTCGGTCGACCCCATGGCGCAGGTCCCGATGGCGTGGTAGCCGCAGTAGCCGTGCGCCCGCCCGGCCTCGATGATCTCCTCGTCCGTCTGGATCGCCGGTCCGGGCAGGGTCTCCGCCACGATCCGCTTGGCGATCGGCCCGGTGGCGAACAGCTCCCGCATCCGGCGGAACGCGTCCACGGCAACCCGGCGGTCGTGCGCGGTGGCGAAGTAGTTCGCCACGATCGCCGGCGGCGTGCGGGGGTCGGGGCCGGTGACGGCGAGGCTGCCCTCGCTGTCGGGCCGGGTCACCGTGCCGAGGCAGAGCAGGCCCGGCTCCCGCTCCAGCTCCAGCGCCCGGCCGGGACGCGGCGGCGCCGCCGAGAAGGGCGCCATGAGCAGGTGGACGTCCGGGCGGTCCAGCTCCGGACGGGACTTGACGTGGGCCGCGACGTCCATCACCGGCAGGGCGAGCGGACCGCGGCGGGTGAGCAGGTAGCGCAGGGCGGCGCGGGCCTGCCCCAGCGGGGTGCCGAGCCGCGGGTTGTAGCCGCCCGGCTCGGCGAGCCGGTACTGCACCGGGATCGGCCGGTGTTCCCGCAGGCCCGCACCCACCCGGGGCCGGTCGAGCAGCACCGGGACGCCGGCGGCGCGTAGGGTGTCGGCCGGCCCGATGCCGGAGACCTGCAGCAGCTGCGGGGTGGCGAGGGCGCCCGCGGCGAGGATCACCTCGGCAGCCGCCCGGTGGTCGACCTCCCCGCCTCCGTGGGCGACCCGTACGCCGACCGCCCGGCCGTCCTCGACCAGCACGCGCAGCGCGACCGTGTCGACCGCGACGGTCAGGTTCGGCCGGTCCCGTACCGGATGCAGGAAGGCGTCGGCGGCGTTGACCCGGCGCCCGGCGTGGATGGTGGCCGTCACGTAGCCGATCCGCTCGCCGTCGCCGGCGTCGAGGTCGTCGACCCGGCGCCAGCCCAGCTCCTCCCCGGTCTCCAGCATCTCCTCACAGAGCGGGTCGGTGCCGGTGGCGACGGACAGGCGCACCGGGTTGCCGGTGCCGCGCGACGGGTGGTCCGCCAGCCGCTCGAAGATGGGCCGCATGGTCGACCAGCCCCAGCCGAGGGGCGCCAGCGCGTCCCACTCCGGCGCCGCGCCGCGGCTCCAGATCATGCCGTTGATCGAGGTCGAGCCGCCCACCATCCGGCCGCGCTGCCAGGTCTCCCGGCGCCCCGGCGCGACGGTCGCCGGATAGTGCCAGGCGGTGCGCGGGTCGTCCATCAGCCGGGCGAACGCCTTGGGCACGCGGACGAATGGGCTGCGGTCCCAGCCGCCCGCCTCGATGAGCAGCACCCGGGTGCCGGGGTCCTCGGTGAGCCGGTTGGCCAGCACGCACCCGGCCGCTCCGGCACCGACGACGACATAGTCGAAACCGTCCACTCCGGACCCCCACTCGTCCCGGGCGTGAGAATCCCTCTGACGGTAGCGGTTCGATCACCCTACGGAAAGGGCCGGCTCAGGTCGCCTTGGCGAGCGCCTCGAACTCGTCGTCGGTGAGCCGCACCTCGGCCGCGGCCACGTTCTCCTCCAGGTGCGCCACGGAGGACGTACCCGGGATGGGCAGCATGACCGGCGACCGGCGCAACAGCCAGGCGAGGGCGAGCTGCGCGGGCGTCGCGCCGTGGTCGGTGGAGATCGCGTCCAGCGGGCCGCCCGGCCGGGCCAGGTTGCCGGTGGCGATGGGGAACCAGGGGATGAACCCCAGGTCGTTGCGCTCGCAGTGCTCCAGCACGTCCTCCGCGCTGCGGTCGGCGAGGTTGTAGAGGTTCTGCACCGAGACGATCGGGGTGATCCGTTGGGCCGCCTCGATCTGCTCGACGGTCACCTCGGAGAGCCCGATGTGCCGCACCTTCCCCTCCTGCCGGAGCAGCGCCAGCTCGCCGAGCTGGTCCTCCAGCGGCACCTTCTCGTCGATCCGGTGCAGCTGGTAGAGCGGGATGCAGTCCAGGCCCAGGTGGCGCAGGCTCAGCTCGCACTGCTGGCGCAGGTACTCGGGGCGGCCCACCGGCCGCCAGTCGCCGGGGCCGGAGCGGGTCAGCCCGGCCTTGGTCGCGATGACCAGGTCCTCGGCGTACGGGTGCAGCGCCTCCCTGATCAGCAGCTCGCTGACGAAGGGGCCGTAGGAGTCGGCGGTGTCGATGAAGGTCACGCCCAGCTCGTACGCCCGGCGCAGCACCCGCACGGCCTCGGCCGGGTCCTTCGGATCGCCCCAGACCCCCGGGCCGGTGAGCTGCATGGCCCCGTAGCCGAGCCGGTCGACCTGGAGGTCACCGCCGATCCGGTAGGTGCCCGAGGCCTTCGCGGGCCCGGTGTTGGTCGCCATGGCGGTCCTCCTGCGCGTCGTCGTCGGCGGCGGTCACCGCCCCGACCGGAAGTCTTTCCCGGGAAACGCCGTCGCCAACGTCCCCCGCCGGGCGTTTCCACCGCCGGCCGAAGCCGGGCACGACCCCGCCGGGGCGGGACGAACGGCCCAGCGGGTCGGCAACCCGGCCGGTCGGGCGGGCAGTTGCGGCGAGCGACCCCGGCGGCGGCGCCCGCCGTGCGACGCTGGGCGGGACGGTGGTCTGGAGGTGCGCATGGCCGCGACGCCACGGCTCGACTTCGCGCTCGACACGTACGAGTGCATCGTGCTCTACCCGGGACCGTCGGGCCGGGCGCTGCCGGAGGAGACCGTGCAACGGCTCCAGGCCGAGCACCTGCGGCACGTCCAGGCGCTGCAACGGCGGGGCATCGTCCTGGTCGACGGCTCGGTCGACGGCCCGGCCCGCGAGCCGGACCCGCCGATCGGCTTCGGCCTGGCCCGCACCGGCTCGGTCGACGACGTCCGCAGCGTGATGGAGGCCGACCCGGCCGTGCAGGCCGGGCTCTACCGGGTCGAGGTGCTCACCTTCCTCTGCCCGGCCGGCTCGCTGGAGTTCCCGCTCGCCAAGACGCAGAGCTGACCGTCGTCCGGGCGACCGCGGGGGCACCCCGCGTGGTGTCACAGTCCCGCGCAGTGCCCACCCCGGCCGCTCGCGCCCCGGGTCCCCGGCGGCGCACGCCGTCGCCCGGGCGGCGCCGGTCGATCTCCCGGGAGCACCCGGTCGAGGGATAAACGCGAGCGGTACGATTTCCGCCGCGCGGTCGCCGATGCCCGCCACACACGACGTCCCCCGGTGCGGTGCCACCCCGCCCGCCGGCGCGGGTATCGCGCGTCGTTGGACAACTGTTCCGCAGTCCGAAAGGGGTCGGCCGGCAGGTCGACCCGGAGGAGAGACTAGCCTGATGGGCGTGACACGCCGCGCGAAGATCGTCTGCACACTCGGCCCCGCCACCTCGTCCCCCGAGCGCATCCGGGGTCTGGTCGAGGCGGGCATGAACGTGGCGAGGCTCAACTTCAGCCACGGCAGTCACGAGGACCACGAAACGGTCTACCGGCTGGTCCGGGAGGCGGCCGAGGCGGCCGGGCAGCCGGTCGCGGTGCTCGCCGACCTCCAGGGTCCCAAGATCCGCCTCGGCCGGTTCGCCGAGGGCCCGCACGAGTGGCGCACCGGCGACTCGGTGGTCATCACCGGCGACGACATCGTCGGCACCAAGGAGCGGGTCTCCTGCACCTACCGCAAGCTGCCGCAGGAGGTGAAGCCGGGCGACCGGCTGCTGATCGACGACGGCCGGGTCGCGGTCGAGGTCAGCGACGTCACCGGCAACGACATCCGCGTCCTGGTCACCGAGGGCGGCCCGGTCTCCAACAACAAGGGCGTCTCGCTGCCGAACGTGGCGGTCAGCGTCCCGGCCCTGTCCGAGAAGGACGCCGAGGACCTGCGCTTCGCCCTGGGCCTGGGCGTCGACCTGATCGCGCTCTCCTTCGTCCGCTCGCCCGAGGACATCAAGCTGGTCCACTCGATCATGGCCGAGGAGGGCGTCCTCCGCCCGGTGCTGGCCAAGGTCGAGAAGCCCGAGGCGGTCGACCACCTCGAGGCGATCGTGCTCGCCTTCGACGGGGTCATGGTGGCCCGCGGCGACCTCGGCGTCGAGCTGCCGCTGGACCAGGTGCCGCTGGTGCAGAAGCGCGCCGTGCAGCTCTGCCGGGAGAACGCCAAGCCGGTCATCGTGGCCACCCAGATGCTCGACTCCATGATCGAGAACTCGCGCCCCACCCGCGCCGAGGCCTCCGACGTGGCCAACGCGGTGCTCGACGGCGCGGACGCCGTGATGCTCTCCGGCGAGACCAGCGTCGGCAGGTACCCGGTGCTCACCGTCAGCACCATGGCGAAGATCATCACCACCACCGAGGCCGGCTCGATCGGCGTGCCGCGGCTGCAGCACGACCCGCGTACCCACGGTGGCGCGCTCACGGTCGCCGCCTCCTCGATCGCCCGGGCCATCGGCGCCAAGGCCATGGTCGCCTTCTCGCAGACCGGCGACACCGTCAAGCGGCTCGCCCGGCTGCACTGCGACCTGCCGCTGCTGGCCTTCACCCCGGTGCCCGAGGTGCGCAACCAGCTCGCCCTCTCCTGGGGCGTGGAGACCTTCCTGATGCCCTTCGTCGAGCACACCGACGACATGTTCCGCCAGGTCGACCAGGCGCTGCTCGGCCTCAACCGGGCCAACCCCGGCGACTACGTGGTGATCGTGGCGGGCAGCCCGCCCGGCACCCCCGGCTCCACCAACACGCTGCGCGTACACCAGCTGGGTTCGCTGGTCGACGCGGCGTCCGCGCGGGCCCTTCAGTGAGCGCGAGGAGTGAGCCGGGCCTGCGAGCCCCGCAGTCGCGAACAGAGGTGACGCAGTGAGTTCGGCGGCGACGGGGCAGGCCGCGGTCGACCAGCTCCTGGAGGTGCTGGACCTCGACCACACCGGTGAGATGACCTTCCGCGGGATCAGCCCGCCGGTGGGCCCGCAGCGCGTGTACGGCGGCCAGGTCGCCGGCCAGGCCCTGGTCGCCGCCGGGCGCACCGTCGACCCGGAGCGCTTCGTGCACTCCCTGCACGGCTACTTCGTCCGCCCCGGTGACCCCGCCGAGCCGATCGAATACCAGGTGGAGAACGTCCGGGACGGCCGCTCCTTCTCGGTGCGCCGCTCCGTGGCGCTCCAGCACGACAAGCCGATCTTCTTCATGTCGGCCTCGTTCCAGCGGCAGGAGGAGGGCCTGGACCACCACGCGCCGGTCCCGCCCGACGTGCCGGCCCCGGACGACGTCCCGACCATGACCGACCGGCTCTCCCGCTACCCGGAGCGGCTCGGCATCTGGGGCCAGATCCCGCGCCCCATCGACGTCCGCTACGTCGGCGAGCCCGGCTGGGTACGCCCCGGCGACCGCCCCGCCGAACCGCACCAGCGGGTCTGGATGCGCCTCGACGGCAAGCTCCCCGACGACCCGCTGCTGCACGCCTGCGCCCTCACCTACGCCTCCGACCTGACCCTGCTCGACTCGGTGCTGTCGGTGCACGGCGAGGTGTGGGGGCCCGGGGGAGTGGTGGGCGCCAGCCTCGACCACGCGCTCTGGTTCCACCGGTCGTTCCGCGCCGACGAGTGGTTCCTCTACGACTGCTGGAGCCCGTCCGCGTCCGGCGCCCGGGGCCTGGCCACGGGCCGGATGTTCACCACCGACGGCCGGCACATCGCCAGCGCCGTGCAGGAGGGGCTGCTGCGCCGGGTCGGCGCCTGACGGGCAACCGTGACCGTTCGGCCGAGGGTCGGGAATCCGGCCGGCTGACCAGGCGACTAACCTTGCCGGCATGCGCCTCTCCGCCCGGGTCGACTACGCCCTCCGCGCGGCCGCCGAGCTGGCCTCGGTCGCCGACGGCGTGACCGTCGGGCGGAGCCGGCCGGTGACCGCCGAGCAGATCGCCCGCGCCCAGGAGATCCCGCCGAAGTTCCTGGAGAGCATCCTGCTCCAGCTGCGCCGGGGCGGCATCGTGCACGCCCAGCGCGGCCCCGAGGGCGGCTACTGGCTGGCCCGGCCCGCGTCGGAGATCTCCCTCGCCGAGGTGATCCGGGTCATCGACGGCCCGCTGGCGCACGTCCGCGGCCAGCGCCCGGAGCAGCTCGGCTACCACGGCGCGGCGCGCGCCCTGCAGGACGTGTGGATCGCGCTGCGGGCCAGCGAGCGGGAGATCCTCGAACTGGTCACCATCGCCGACGTGGCCAGCGGCAGCCTGCCCGGGCGGGTCAACGAGCTGGCCGCCGACCCCAGCGCCTGGAGCTGACGCCCCGGTCGAGGGCCGCCGCCACCAGGTAGGTCCGCTTGCCCTCGCGCAGGTCGTCGCCGGCCGGCCTGCCGGTGCGCTCGGCGTCCCGGCGCCGCCGTCCCGCGCGCCCGCCGCGCCGTCCGGCGCGTCTGATCAACCGGATGGAGGACTTGACCGGAGCGCCGCCGTGCCGCATTGTCGACCAAGTCGATAGGAGATGCCGAAAAGTCAGGGGGCGCTCGTGCGCAAGCTGCTGGTCCTCGCCCTCGTCGGGCTCGCCGCGCAACTGGTCGACGGCGCGCTCGGCATGGCGTACGGGCTGACCTCCTCGACCCTGCTGCTCTTCGCCGGGGTGGCGCCAGCCGCCGCGTCCGCCTCGGTGCACCTGGCCGAGATCGGCACCACCCTGGCCGCCGGTGTCTCGCACTGGCGGTTCGGCAACGTCGACTGGCGGGTGGTGAGCCGGATCGCGCTGCCC
This sequence comes from Micromonospora sp. NPDC004540, assembly GCF_040610095.1. NCBI lineage: Bacteria > Bacillati > Actinomycetota > Actinomycetes > Micromonosporales > Micromonosporaceae > Micromonospora > Micromonospora sp. NPDC004540. The sequence continues at coordinate 21,966 of NZ_JBEXLR010000061.1, read as the reverse complement.
GGCGCGGTCGGCGCGTTCGCCGGCGCCACCTTCCTCAGCTCCATCTCCACCGAGTCCGCCGCGCCGTGGATGGCCGCCATCCTGTTCAGCCTCGGCGCCTACCTGCTGGTCCGCTTCTCTCGGCCGCTGCGCGCCAACCGGGCCGCCGGCCGGCTGCGCAGCCGCTTCCTGGCCCCGCTCGGCCTGTTCGCCGGCTTCGTCGACGCCACCGGCGGTGGCGGCTGGGGCCCGGTCGCCACCCCGGCCCTGCTGGTCTCCGGCCGGATGGAGCCGCGCAAGGTGATCGGCTCGGTGGACACCTCCGAGTTCCTGGTGGCCGGCGCGGCCAGCATCGGCTTCCTCATCGGCCTCGGCTCCGAGGGCTTCCTGCTGCCCACCGTGGCCGCGCTGCTGATCGGCGGCCTGATCGCCGCGCCGATCGCCGCCTGGCTGGTCCGGATCGTCCCCGCCCAGTTGCTCGGCGCCGTCATCGGCGGCGTGATCGTGCTGACCAACACCCGCACCCTGCTGCGCGCCGGCGAACTGGGCGGCCCGGTCCCGGCCCTGGCCTACACGGTGCTCGGCGCCGGCTGGCTGGTCGCCCTGGTGCTGGCCGCCCGGGCGCTGCGCCGCACCCGCCGGGCCCGCGCCGTCGCCGAGGCCGCCCTCGCCGCCGCGCCGGCCGCCGAGGCGCCGGCCGCCGCCGAGCCCGAGGAACCGCGCAAACTCGCCGCCGCCGTCGAGGGCTGACCCGAGGCGGACGCCCTCCCCGAGCCCGAGCCTGGGTCTTGCACTTTGTGCCTGCCTGGTGGGGGCTTTCGCCCCTTCGGTCGGGGCGGCAACTGCAAGATCGCGGGGGGAGGGGCGCTCGGGCCTCGCCGGCGTGAGCACCGTGCCCGCGCCGAACATCTACCTGCGCTGAACGCGCAGGCACCGGATCGCCGGCCGCGGAATCCGCTCCGCCGGCGACCCGGTGCACCACACCGCAGCATTCCCGACCCGTCCCGACCGGGAATGCCGTACCACCACCGGCACCAACGTTAGGTGGGCTGCGCGACGGTGGGGTGACGCGGCTATGAAGAGCGTGTTTCAGCCCTTCCGGCGCAGGCCACCGGCCACCTTGTCGGCGATCAGCTCGAACGAGCGGACCCGGTCGGCCACGTCGTAGACCATCGTGGTGAGCATCAGCTCGTCGGCGCCGGTGCGCTCCAGCAGCCCGCCGAGCTGCCGGGCCACCGTCTCCGGCGAACCGGTCGCCTGACCCTCCCGGCGCTGGACCACGAACTCCCGCTCCAGCTCCGAGTACGGGTAGGCCGCCGCCTCCTCCGGACTGACCAGCGGCTCCGGCCGCCCCGACCGCAGCTTCAGGAAGGACAGCCCGGCCGGGCCGGCCAGCCACTCCGCCCGCTCGTCGGTCTCCGCGCAGACCGCGTTGACCGCCACCATGGCGTACGGCTGCTCCAGCCACTGCGACGGCCGGAAGCTCTGCCGGTAGAGCTGGAGCGCGGGAATGGTGTTCTGCGCGCTGAAGTGGTGCGCGAACGAGAACGGCAGCCCGAGCAGCCCCGCCAGCTGGGCGCTGAACCCGCTCGACCCGAGCAGCCACACCGTCGGCGACTGCCCCCGCCCGGGGGTCGCGGTGATCGGGCCCGGCTCCGCGCCGCTGAAGTAGTTCATGAGGTCGGCCAGCTCGCGCGGAAAGTGCTCCGCCGACAGCCCCTCCATGGTCCGGCGCAGCGCCAGAGCGGTCACCTGGTCGGTGCCCGGCGCGCGGCCGATGCCCAGGTCGATCCGGCCCGGGTGCAGCGCCTCCAGGGTGCCGAACTGCTCCGCCACCACCAGCGGGGCGTGGTTGGGCAGCATCACTCCGCCGGACCCCAGCCGGATCGTCGAGGTGTGCGCCGCCAGGTGCGCCAGCAGCACCGCCGGCGCGGAGCTGGCGATCGCCGGCATGTTGTGGTGCTCGGCCACCCAGAACCGGCGGTAGCCCAGCTCCTCGGTGCGGCGGGCCAGCTCGGTGGTGTGCCGCAGCGCCTCGCCGGCGCTGCCGGTGGCGGCCACCGGCGCAAGATCAAGAACAGACAAGGGTACGTCGATCACGGCACTGATCAACCCGCCCCGCGCCGGATTTGTTCCCCTCGGTGCGTCAGCCCATACCGCGCGCCTGCTCGAAGATCAGGCTCGTCTGGGTGTGCTGCACCGCCGGGTCCACCGCCAGGTGGTCGAGCACGAAGTCCCGCAGCGCGTCCCCGGACGCCGCCCGCACGTGCAGCACGTAGTCCTCCGCGCCCGCCACGTGGAACACCGACACCACCCCCGGCAGCCGCACCGACCGGGCCCGGAACGCGTCCACCGCCGCCCGCTCGTGCGCCGCCAGCCGCACCGACACCAGCGCCTGCAACGGCAGCCCCACCGCCGCCGGGTCCACCTCCGCGTGGAACCCCCGGATCGCACCGCACTCGCGCAACGCCCGGGTCCGCGTCAGGCACGTCGACGGCGCCACCCCCACCCGCTCGGCCAGGGCGTTGTTCGGCAGCCGGCCGTCCGCCGCCAGTTCGGCCAGGATCGCGCGGTCCACATCGTCCAGCGCCGCGAACGGCCGTACATCATTCGGTGCGACAGGCATGCAACCATCCTTCCCCGAACTTCCCTCCCTCGGAAGGGCTGTATTCAGAATCTTCTTCGCTGCTCTTGCCCGATGTCGGCCTCATGTTCGACGCTTCCGCCATGACCGCCGTTGACACCGCAGCCGTGCACGCCGGACGCGACGACCTCGCGGGCCTCGGCGTCCACGTACCGCCCATCGACCTCTCCACCACCAACCCGCTGCCCTCCGTGGCTGGCGGTGGCGACGACTACGAGACCCTCGCCACCGGCGGCACCCTCCCCGCCGGCGGCAGCGCCGTCTACCAGCGGCTCTGGAACCCCACCGTGGCGCGCTTCGAGACCGCCCTCGCCCAACTCGAAGGCACCGCCGAAGCCGTCGCCTTCGCCAGCGGGATGGCCGCCCTCACCGCCACCCTGCTCGCCGCCACCCGCGACGGGAAGCGGCACGTCGTCGCCGTCCGCCCCCTCTACGGCGGCACCGACCACGTGCTCGCCACCGGCCTGCTCGGCACCGAGGTCACCTGGGCCCGGCCCGACGAGGTCGCCGCCGCCATCCGCCCCGACACCGCGCTGGTCGTCGTCGAGACCCCGGCCAACCCCACCCTCGACCTGGTCGACATCGCCGCGCTCGTCACCGCCGCCGGCGACGTCCCGCTGCTCGTCGACAACACCGTCGCCACCCCGGTGCTCCAGCAGCCCGCCCGGCACGGCGCCGCCCTCGTGCTGCACAGCGCCACCAAGAGCATCGGCGGCCACGGCGACGTGCTCGCCGGCGTCGTCGCCTGCGCCCCCGAGTGGGCCACCCGGCTGCGCCAGGTCCGCGCCGTCACCGGCGCCGTCCTGCACCCGCTCGGCGCCTACCTCCTGCACCGCGGCCTGCAGACCCTGCCGCTGCGGGTCCGCGCCCAGCAGGCCGGCGCCGAGAAGCTCGCCGCCTGGCTCTCCGACCACCCCGCCGTCGCCCGGGTGCACCACCCCAGCGTCTTCGACCCGGCCGGGCTCGTCGGCCGGCAGATGGCCGGCCCCGGCAGCCTGCTCGCCTTCGAGGTACGCGGCGGCGCCCCCGCCGCGGCCGCCGTCGCCGGCGCCTGCCGGCTCATCACCCACGCCGTGTCGCTCGGCGGCGTCGACACGCTGATCCAGCACCCGGCCTCGCTCACCCACCGGCCGGTCGAGGGCGACGCCAAGCCCTGCGGCGGGCTGCTGCGCCTGTCCGTCGGGCTCGAGGACCCGGAGGACCTGCGCGCCGACCTGGCGCAGGCGCTCGCGGTGCTCTGACGAGGGTCAGGTCTTCGGGCCGACGTGGCGGTCCAGCGCCGCCACGGCGTCCCGCCGCGCCACCGACAGCGAGTTGCGCCGGTTCAGCCGCCAGGCGATGCCCAGCAGGTCGAGAGCCCACTGGCAGAGGCCCATGATGTCCGCCGACTCGTTGGTGAACATGTAGCGCGGGTAGACGTACTCCTTGCCGCGCACCACGACCCGGTTGGCGAACCGGCAGCCGTCGGAGTGGAACAGGCCGCGCAGGAAGTCGCCGGGGTGGGCCTCGACGATGGTCCGCTGCCAGTCGGCCAGGACGATCGGGCGCTCGTGCTTCTTGCCGGGCCCGTGCTGGGGAAACAGGCACGGCCAGTGCTTGCCGTAGCTCTGGACATTGACGCAGCCCTGTTGCGGGACGCGCTGCACCTTCTCCGCCAGCACCGCCCGCATCGCGTCGTCGCAGGCGCTGATCAGGCCCGGCCAGCCGTTACTGCAGGAGATCCGGAGCACCGGCACCCGCGCGGTGGTCACCAGATGCCCGTCGCCCAGGTAGAGGCCGAGCAGGTAGGCGTAGGCGGCGGGATCTGTCGGAACCCCGACATCCTTGCGGCAGCGGAAACATCGCAGCGCGGTGCCCTGAACGGCAGGCGTGGGGCGGTCCCTGCACCAGTGCCAGACCGTGCGGTAGTTGAGGCCGACACTGCGGGCCGCTTCGGCGACGGTGGCCCCGGACAGGAAGACCTGACGTGCTCGAGCGCGTATCTCGGGTGGATGCACGCGGACATCTTCGAACGCCTGTATGACAATTTGCGTGCCCCCGGTGGGATTCGAACCCACACTTTATGCAGTTTGAGTGCATCGTCTCTGCCATTGGACTACAGGGGCATTGCGCAGTTCAGCGGTGCAAGGATACCCACTACGCTAAGGGCGGTGGCACCCGGCACGGCGGGTGCAGAGCTCAGACTGGTGGGAGTGGCTCGTGGCCGAGATGCAGACGGATGCCGAGCGCAAGCGCGTTCTGATCGCCGAGGACGAGGCGCTCATCCGGCTGGACCTGGCCGAGATGCTGGTCGAAGAGGGCTACGAGGTGGTCGGCGAGGCCGGTGACGGCGAGACCGCCGTCAGGCTCGCCGAGGAGCTGAAGCCGGACCTGGTCATCCTCGACATCAAGATGCCGATCATGGACGGGCTGGCCGCCGCCGAGCGGATCGCCGGCGCCCGGATCGCCCCGGTGATCATCCTGACCGCGTTCAGCCAGCGCGACCTGGTGGAGCGGGCCCGCGCGGCCGGCGCGATGGCCTACCTCGTCAAGCCGTTCCAGAAGAGCGACCTGGTGCCGGCCGTGGAGATCGCGCTGTCCCGCTACTCGGAGATCGCGGCGCTCGAGGCGGAGGTCGCCGGCCTCACCGACCGGCTGGAGATCCGCAAGACCGTCGAGCGGGCCAAGGGCGCGCTCATGACGACGTACGGGATGACCGAGCCGCAGGCGTTCAAGTGGATCCAGCGCACCGCCATGGACCACCGGATGACCATGAAGGAGGTCGCCGAGCGGATCCTGGCCGAGACCGCCGGCGGCGAGGTGGCCCAGCCCGCCTCCTGATTTCCGCCCGACGACCGGCGCCCCCGCTGATCGAAGGGGCGCGGCTCGGCGGGTTCCACGCGTCGTGGCCGGTCGATACGATCGCCGCCATGCGGCGTCCGCTGGCGGTGCTCGGCCTGCTCGTGGTGCTGCTGGCTGCCTGCCGCTCGTCCGGCCGGGCCGAGCCTGCGCCCGCGCCCGAGCCGCTGCGGCCGGCCTGGCAGCCGGCCTCCCTGCCGCTCCCGTCCGGCCTCTCCGGCCGGCTGGCGCTGCGTGACGCGGCCGCCTGCGCCGGCCGCTGGTTCGTGGTGGGCGCCGTGGTCGACGCCGCGGGGGTGACCCGTCCGGCGGCCTGGTCGAGCGCCGACGCGGCCTCCTGGACGCCGCTGCGCGCGGTGCCGCGCAGCCCCTACGGCGAGGAGAACGTGCTGACCGCGGCGGGTTGCCGGGACGGCCGGCTGGCCGCGGTGGGCGGCAAGAGCGGCGGGGTGCACGGCAATCCGCGGATCAGCACCTGGCGGCAGGGCGCGGACGGCTCGCTGGTCGAGGTGCCGGCCGAGTTCGAGGTGTTCGGCGGCGCGGACGCGGTGAACGCGGGGCGGATCGCGGGTGGGTCGCGCGGCTGGTTGATCTCCGGCAACCGCGCCACCGGCGCGGCGGCCTGGGTGTCCCCGGACGGGGCGGACTTCCGGCTGGTGAGCGCGGTGCCGGGGCTGGCGACGGACGCGGGCGGCCGGCCCTGGGCGGCGGACGGCACGGCGACGGCGTCGGGCTGGCTCATGGTGGGCTCGGTGCAGGGGTCGGGGCGGACCGGATCGGCGGCCGTGGTGTGGACCTCGGCGGACGGGTCGGCCTGGCGGCGCGCGGTGCTGCCGGGCGGTGACGCGGACCAGGACCTGCAGCGGGTGGTCCGGGCGGGGGACCGGACGGTGGCGGTCGGCCGGCGCGGTGACGGCCTGGGCGCCTGGCTGGGGGAGGGCGACGCCTGGCGGCCGGGTGGGGGACTGGGCGGCGCGGGCACGGACCGGCCGGGCCGGGTGTGGGGGCTGGCGGCGCGCGGTGACGGTGCGTGGGCGGTGGTGGCCGGGTCGGCGGCGGGCGCGGGGTGGTTCTCGACGGACGGCACGCGGTGGTCGCCGGTGGCGCTGCCGGTGGCGGTGCCGGCGGCCAGTGACCGGACGGTGGCGGTGGCTGCGGCGGGTGAGGTGGCGCTGCTGCTGGTGGACGACGGCGCGGGGGCGCGGGTGTGGTCAGCGCGTGGGCCGTGGCGGCCCGCGTGAGGGCCCTCACCAGGGCGTTTCCGGTGAGTGTCGGATGTCCGATTTTCCCTCTCTCCCGCCCCGTGTGTTACAGCACATCTGTGAATCCGGCCACTCAACGTAACGGTTAGGTCAACCCCGCTGCTCAGGTCTACCTTCGCAGCCCGCTGGTGGGATAACGTCCCGGCCCAGACCGGGATCGCGGTCGGTCCGGGCTACCCCTGCAAGGTCCAATTCGCGGTGGGTGGTTTCCGGGCCTTCGGACGGAGGAGGGTACGAGCCGTGAGGCAGAAGCTCGCACGGGTGCTGGGTGGCGTGGCCATCGGCGCGCTCGTTTTCAGTGGCGCGGCCTGCAAGGCTGACAGTGGTAGTGAGGCGGGTGGCAGCAAGGCCGCCTGCGACCTGAAGATCGGCTTCTTCGGCCCGCTGACCGGTGACGCCGCGGGTCTCGGTATCCACATGCGCAACGGCACCAAGCTGGCCATCGACCAGTACAACAAGGACAACGCGGACTGCAAGGTCGTGCTCTCCGAGTACGACTCGCAGGGCGACCCGGCGAAGGCGCCGGCCCTGGCCCAGCAGGCGGTCGGCGACAGCAAGGTCGTCGGCATCATCGGCCCGGCGTTCTCCGGTGAGTCCGAGGTGGCGGACCCGATCTTCGACGAGGCCGGCCTGCCGATCATCACCCCGTCGGCGACCCGTCCGAGCCTGAGCACCAAGAACTGGAAGATCTTCCACCGGGGCGTCGGCAACGACACCTCGCAGGGCCCGGCCGCCGGTCGGTACATCAAGAACGTCCTCAAGGCCGACAAGGTCTACGTGGTGGACGACCAGTCGGCGTACGGCGCCGGCCTGGTGGACGAGGTGAAGAAGGTCATCGGCTCGGTCGCGGGCGAGGACAAGATCCAGGTCAAGCAGACCAACTTCTCCGCCGTGGTCACCAAGATCCAGAGCAGCGGTGCGAACGTCCTCTTCTTCGGTGGCTACTACACCGAGGCCGGCCTGCTGCTCAAGCAGCTCAAGGGCGCGGGCTGGAAGGGCACGATGGTCGCCGGTGACGGTGTCAACGACGCCAACTTCATCAAGGTCGCCGGCGAGCAGGTCGCCGAGGGCACCATCCTGACCTGCCCGTGCGCCCCGGCCACCGCGGCCAAGGGCACCTTCGTGACCGACTACAAGGCGGCCTTCGACAACGCCGAGCCGGGCACCTACGCCGACGTGTCGTTCGACATCACGAAGATCTTCCTCGAGGGCATCAAGGCCGGTAAGTCCTCCCGCGCCGACCTGCTCAGCTTCGTGAACTCCTACAGCGGCACCGGCGGCGCCACCGGCGTCACCTACAAGTTCGAGTCCAACGGTGAGCTGGACCCGGCCCAGGTGCTGGTCTGGGCGTTCAAGGTCAACGCGGGCAAGGTCGTCCCCGACATCGAGATCCCCAAGTCCTGACCGGTTCGTCCGGTCCCGGCACGGGACACCAGGCGTGCGGCCGGGAGATTTCCTCCCGGCCGCACCGCTTGGCCGCAACAGTTGGAGCCCCCACTTGAACTTCGATGAGCTCTTCGGGAACTTTCCGGCGCTGACCCTCACCGGCCTGGAGCAGGGCGCGATCTACGCGCTCATCGCCCTCGGCTACACCCTGGTGTACGGCGTTCTGCGCCTGATCAACTTTGCGCACTCCGAGGTCTTCATGGTCGGTACCTTCACCGCCCTGTGGACCTGGCAGGCCCTCGGCTACAACCAGAACTCGGCCGCCCCGGCCCTCGGCCCGCTGATCCTGGCGGTCGTCGCCGGTCTCGTGGTGGCGATGGCCGCCTCGGCGGTCACCGCGGTCACGGTCGAGTTGGTCGCCTACCGGCCGCTGCGCCGCCGCAACGCGCCGCCGCTGGCCTTCCTCATCACCGCGATCGGCGCGTCGTTCGTGCTCGCCGAGTCGTTCGGCATCGGCACCCGCCGGGCCCCGTTCGGCATGCCGGACCTGATCCCGTCGAAGACGGTCTTCACGGTCTTCGGCGCGTCGGTGACCAACATCCAGCTGCTCATCCTCGGCGTCACGCTGATCATGATGATCGGGCTGGACCAGTTCGTTAACCGCAGCCGGCTGGGCCGCGGCATCCGGGCGGTCGCCCAGGACGCGGACACCGCCGCGCTGATGGGCGTCAACAAGAACCGGGTCATCCTGCTGGTGTTCGTGCTCGGCGGCCTGATGGCCGGCGTGGGCGCGCTGCTGTGGGACCTGCGGTTCGGCTACACCAAGTTCAACGTCGGCTTCCTGATCGGGCTCAAGGCCTTCTCGGCCGCCGTGCTCGGCGGCATCGGCAACCTGCGCGGCGCGCTGCTCGGCGGCCTGCTGCTCGGCGTGGTGGAGAATTACGCGGCCGGCCTCTTCGGCGGCGAGTGGAAGGACTTCACCGGCTTCGTGCTGCTGATCGTGCTGCTGATGTTCCGGCCGACCGGTCTGCTCGGCGAATCTCTCGGGAGGGCGCGCGCATGACCGCCACCGTCGAAAACAAGCGGACCGCGGGCTTCAAGAGCCGCTGGGCGGCCATGCCGAAGCAGGTGCGCTGGGCGGCGATCGCCGCGCTGGTCGTCCTGCTCTACATCCTGCCCAACAAGTGGTTCTACGAGTACCTCGGTTTCCCCATCGGCAGCGACTACTTCGCCTTCTACACCACCCGCTCGGACTTCGCCGGCGTGCTCTTCGACACCGCCGTGTTCGTGCTGCTGGCCGTCGGGCTCAACGTGGTGGTCGGCTTCGCCGGCCTGCTCGACCTGGGCTACTTCGGCTTCTACGCGCTCGGCGCGTACACGGTCGCGCTGCTCACCTCGCCGGAGAGCCGGTTCGGCACGAACTGGCCGTGGCTGGCGGCGGTGCCGCTGGCGGTGATGGTGGCGATGGTCTCCGGCGTGATCCTCGGTGGCCCGACGCTGCGCCTGCGCGGTGACTACCTGGCCATCGTGACCCTCGGCTTCGCCGAGATGATCCGGCTCTACGCCGCGCGCCAGGACGGCCTCCTCCAGGGCCAGCGGGGCATCCCCGCGATCCCGCACCCGCCGGGCACCGGCACGGACGGCAAGCCGCTGTTCGGGGTGGTGGACGCCCGGCCGTACTACTGGCTGATGCTGACGCTGATCCTGATCGTGCTGCTCCTGATCCGGAACCTGGCCAACAGCCGGGTCGGCCGGGCCTGGGTGGCGATCCGCGAGGACGAGGACGCAGCCGAGATCATGGGCGTGCCGACGTTCAAGTACAAGCTGTGGGCGTTCGCCATCGGCGCGGCCGTGGCCGGTCTGACCGGTGCGGTCTTCGCCGGAAAGCAGACGTTCATCAACTCCGACCAGTTCGTGCTGGAGAGTTCCATCCTGGTGCTGGCCGCGGTGATCCTCGGCGGTGCCGGCAACATCAAGGGCGCCATCGTCGGCGGCGCGGTCACCTGGTACCTGCCGGAGTGGCTGCGCGGCGTCGGCGACCTCATCGGGGTGGAGTTCGACGCTGCCGAGTATCGGATCCTAGTCTTCGGTCTGGTGGTCATCGTCATGATGATCTTCCGGCCGCAGGGTCTGGTGCCCAACCGGCGGCGGGCGGCGGAGTTCGCCGACCGGCGCAAGGAAGCGGTTCCCCAGGAGACGGTGCCCAATGAGTGAGCCGCAGATGCACAGCGAGCGGGACGAGACCAGCGAGCGGGACATCGCCGACGACGGTCGCAGCACGGTCGGCACCCCGCCGGAGAAGGGCGCGGACACCCCGGTCGAGCCCACGCCGGGCGAGACCGCGCCGGCCGGGCGGGAGCCGCTGCTGGAGGTCGACCACGTCACCCTCCGCTTCGGGGGTGTGGTCGCCCTCAACGACGTCGCCTTCACCCTGTACAAGGGTGAGATCCTCGGCCTGATCGGCCCGAACGGCGCCGGCAAGACGACCTGCTTCAACGCGATGACCGGCGTCTACCGGCCCACCGAGGGCGAGATCCGGTTCGCCGGGCAGCGGATCAACGGCCGGCGCCGGAGCTGGATCACCAAGGCGGGCATCGCCCGGACGTTCCAGAACATCCGGCTCTTCCCGGAGATGACCGCGCTGGAGAACGTGATGGTGGGCGCGGATGCCCACCACAAGACCAGCGTGATCGCCGCGATGCTGCGGCTGCCGCGGCACTGGCGGGAGGAGCGGCAGGGCCGCGAGAAGGCGTACGAGTTGCTGCGCTTCGTCGGCATCGAGCGCCGCGCCGGGGACCTGGCCCGCAACCTCTCGTACGGCGAGCAGCGCCGGCTGGAGATCGCCCGGGCCCTGGCCACGGATCCGACCCTGCTCTGCCTGGACGAGCCGGCCGCCGGCTTCACCCCGGCGGAGAAGGAGGAACTGCTCGGCCTGATCCGGAAGATCCGCGACAATGGCACGACGGTGCTGCTGATCGAGCACGACATGCGACTCGTCATGGGCGTGACCGATCGGATCGTGGTGCTGGAGTTCGGCAAGAAGATCGCCGAGGGCCTGCCGGCCGAGGTCCGGGAGGACCCGAAGGTGATCGCCGCGTACCTGGGGGTGCCGACCGATGCTGCTTGAGATCAACGACCTGACCCTGCTCTACGGGCGGATCCAGGCGCTGCACGGGATCAGCCTGACGGTCAACGAGGGCGAGGTGGTGGCCCTGATCGGCGCGAACGGCGCCGGCAAGACCACCACTATGCGGGCCATCTCCGGGCTGCGCCCGGTGGCCTCCGGCTCGATCGTCTTCGACGGCACCGACGTCACACGGATGCGGGCCGACCTGCGGGTGGTCCGGGGCATCGGGCAGGCGCCCGAGGGCCGGGGCGTCTTCCCCGGGATGAGCGTCCTGGAGAACCTGGAGATGGGCGCCTACACCCGCAAGGACCGGTCGGGCATCGCCGAGGACATGAAGATGGTCATGGACCTCTTCCCCCGGCTCGCCGAGCGGCGCAAGCAGCCGGGCGGCACGCTCTCCGGCGGTGAGCAGCAGATGCTGGCGGTGGGCCGGGCGCTGATGGCCCGCCCGCGGCTGCTGCTGCTCGACGAGCCCTCGATGGGGCTCGCGCCGATGCTGATCCAGCAGATCTTCGAGATCATCACCCGAATCAACGAGCAGGGCACCACCATCCTGCTGGTGGAGCAGAACGCCCAGCAGGCGCTCTCCCGGGCCCACCGGGGCTACGTGCTGGAGACCGGCCGGATCGTCAAGGAGGGCACCGGCCGGGACCTGCTGCACGACCCGGCGGTCAAGGAGGCGTACCTCGGCGTCGCCTGAGTCCTACCCGTCGGCGGCCGGCCGTCCCCTCGCGGGGCGGCCGGCCGCCGCCGTTTCGCCGGTGCCGCCGTGCGCCGGGTTGTCGGCGGTACGGACTAGAGTCGCTGCCGTGACAGCTACGACGCCGCGCCTGCTCCTCGTCGACGGACACTCCCTGGCATACCGGGCATTCTTCGCCCTGCCGGTGGAGAACTTCTCCACCACCACGGGGCAGCCGACCAACGCCGTCTACGGCTTCACCTCGATGCTGATCAACGTGCTCCGCGACGAGCAGCCCAGCCACATCGTGGTCGCCTTCGACGTCTCCCGCCGCTCCTTCCGCACCGAGAAGTACGCGGAGTACAAGGCCGGCCGCAGCGAGACCCCGACCGACTTCAAGGGCCAGGTCAGCCTGGTCAAGGAGGTCCTCGCGGCGCTGCGCATCCCGGTGGTGGAGAAGGAGGGCTACGAGGCCGACGACGTCATCGCCACCCTCGCCTGCCAGGCCCGCGACCAGGGCATGGACGTGCTGATCACCACCGGCGACCGCGACGCCTTCCAGCTCGTCGGCGACCGGGTCACCGTGCTCTACCCGCGCAAGGGCGTCTCCGACCTGGCCCGGATGGACCCGGCCGCGGTCGAGGCGAAGTACGGCGTCGGGCCGGGCCGCTACCGCGACCTGGCCGCCCTGGTCGGCGAGACCAGCGACAACCTGCCCGGCGTCCCGGGCGTCGGCCCGAAGACCGCCGCCAAGTGGATCAACCTGTACGACGGGGTCGAGGGCGTGGTCGCCCGGGCCGACGAGATCAAGGGCAAGGCCGGCGACAGCCTGCGCGAGCGACTCGCCGACGTGATCCGCAACTACGAGATCAACTGCCTGGTCACCGACCTGGAGCTGCCGGTGCGCCCGGAGGACGCCCGCTGGCAGGGCTGGGACCGGGAGGCCGTGCACCAGGTCTTCGATACGCTCCAGTTCCGCATCCTGCGCGACCGTCTCTACCAGTACCTGGAGGCCGTCGAGCCGGAGGCCGAGGCCGGCTTCGAGCTGGCCGGGCAGGTGCTCACCGAGCCCGGCGCGCTCGCCGGCTGGCTGGCCACGCACGCCCCGGCCGGCACCCCGGTCGGCGTGGCGGCCAAGCTCGACACCGGCCCCAACCGGCGGCACACCGCCGCGGTGACCGGGATGGCGCTGGCCACCGCCGGCGGCGCGGCCGCCTGGTTCGACCCGGCCACGCTCGACCCCAAGGACGAGGGTGCGCTGGCCGGCTGGCTGGCCGACGAAGCCCGGCCCAAGGTGCTGCACGACAGCAAGCCGGCCGTGCTGGCGTTCGCCGCGCACGGCTGGGACCTGCAGGGCATCTCCCGCGACACCCAGATCGCCGCCTACCTGGCCCGTCCCGACCAGCGCTCCTACGACCTCACCGACCTGGCGCTGCGCTACCTGCACCGCGAGCTGCGGGTCGACGCGCCGGAGAGCGGCCAGCTCACCCTCGACGGGCTCGGCGACGACGGGGCCGCCGAGCAGAACCTGATGCTCCAGGCCCGGGCCACCCTCGACCTGGCCGACGCGATCGACGCCGAGCTGTCCCGCGACGGCGAGCAGTCCGCCCGGCTGATGGCCGGCGTCGAGCTGCCGCTGATGCGGGTGCTGGCCACCATGGAGCGCACCGGCATCGCCGCCGACACCGAATACCTCTCCGAGCTGGAGGCGCACTTCGCCGCCGAGGTGAAGGCCGCCGCCCAGGGCGCCTACGCGGCGGTCGGGCGGGAGTTCAACCTGGGCTCGCCCAAGCAGCTCCAGGAGATCCTCTTCGGCGAGCTGGGCCTGCCCAAGACCAAGAAGATCAAGACCGGCTACACCACCGACGCCGACGCCCTCCAGTGGCTCTACGCGCAGAACCCGCACCCGGTGCTGGCCCACCTGCTGCGACACCGCGACGTCGCCAAGCTCAAGATGACCGTCGACGGGCTGCTCAAGTCGGTCTCCGACGACGGCCGGATCCACACCACCTTCAACCAGACGGTGGCGGCCACCGGCCGGCTCTCCTCGACCGAGCCCAACCTGCAGAACATCCCGATCCGCACCGAGGAGGGGCGGCGGATCCGGCGCGCCTTCGTGGTCGGCGAGGGCTACGAGTGCCTGCTCACCGCCGACTACAGCCAGATCGAGATGCGGATCATGGCGCACCTGTCCTCCGACGACGCGCTGATCGAGGCGTTCAACTCGGGGCACGACTTCCACGCCGCGACCGCCTCGTCGGTCTTCACCGTCGAGGTCGACCAGGTCACCGCCGACCAGCGCCGCAAGATCAAGGCCATGAACTACGGCCTGGCGTACGGGCTGAGCGCGTTCGGCCTGTCCCAGCAGCTCGGGATCACCGCCGAGGAGGCCCGCGGGCTGATGGAGAACTACTTCGCCGGCTTCGGCGGGGTCCGCGACTACCTCCAGGAGGTGGTGGCGCGGGCTCGGCAGGACGGCTACACCTCCACCATCCTGGGCCGCCGCCGCTACCTGCCCGACCTGGTCAGCGACAACCGGCAGCGCCGGGAGATGGCCGAGCGGATGGCGCTCAACGCCCCGATCCAGGGCTCCGCGGCCGACATCATCAAGGTCGCCATGCTGCACGTCGACACCGCGCTGCGCGACGCCGGGCTGCGCTCCCGGATGCTGCTCCAGGTGCACGACGAGCTGGTCTTCGAGGTGGCCCCCGGCGAGCGGGAGACCCTGGAGGCGCTGGTCCGCAAGGAGATGGGGGAGGCGTACCCGCTCTCCGTGCCGCTGGAGGTCTCCGTCGGCGAGGGCCGCGACTGGAACAGCGCCGACCACTGACCCGCGCGAGCCACGGCGAGCGCGTGTCAGTGGTCGGCCGCGGTTGCCGCGGCTGGTCAGCGCCGATGCGCGGTCAGCGGCCCGGCCCGCGGCGCTCCCTGGGTGGGGCGCCGTGCCGCTGCAGGGCCTTGCGGGACGGGCCGCCGGGCGGCGGCAGTGGGCCCTTCACCGGGTCGTGGCCCCAGTTCATCAGGGAATACCGCCACCGGGTCCGGCGCACGTCGCCGCTCGGTCGCTGGGCCATGTGCCGCCGGACGTAGCCGACGACCTTGCGCATGTGCTTGTAGTCGGCGGCGGTGAGCTGGTCGCGCTTGCGGCGCAGCAGGGCGATGATCCTCCGGCCCGACTCGTGGCCGACCGACTCGCCGCCCCGGGTACCCTTCCGCCAGCCCACGTGCTTGGACTCGTCGGTCTCCAGCCACTGCTGGAGTTCGCCCGGCTTCATGTTCACCGCCTCGGTGAACTCCCGGTAGGTCTGCTGCGGCTCGTCACTTCGGCTCATGACGCAGCACCTCCGGTCGGTGGGCGACGTCCCGGCCCGAGTCGTCGTTGCGGATCCGGTACTGCGGCTCCTCCATCGAGGCGTTCACGGCGTGCCCGCGGACGTGTGTGCGCTCGGTCAGCTTCTCCTTGACGACCCCGTACGCCCGGCCGCTGTGGCTGGCCCAGGAGACGTGGTCGCCCCGGCGGAACTCCTCCTTCTCGGCCATGCCGTCCGGGTACCCGGGCCCGGGGAGCGGAAACGACGCCGGCTACGGAGTGATCTCGGCGATCGGCAGCTTGATGTCGAAGGGCTGCGGCAGTTCGATGAGCTCGGCGCTGTCGGCGACGAGCTCGTACTGCCGCTCGCCGCTCGGACTCAACCGCTCACTGAGCCGGTAGGCGTAGAGATGGACCGGGTCCTGTTCGATCCGCCAGAAGAACGGGATGCCCGCGGCGGCGTACTCGGCCGGCTTGGCGAAGCGGTCGACCCGACGAGTGCCGGGCGAGACGATCTCCACAGCGAGGATCACGTCGTGTGGCCCGACTTCCGAGGCGTTCGACGCCACCTCCGCTCGGCACAGCAGCACGTCAGGTCGGCGACTGGTGTTCCTCGCCAGTTCCACGCCGACGTCCTGGGTGGTGCGGAGGTGTCGGGGCGCGTGGGTGTGCAGCCACAGCCGCAGCAGGAACGAGATGTCCTGATGGCCCAGGGTGGGGGAGGGTGTCACCTGGATGACTCCGTCGACGAGTTCGACGCGTGGAGCGTCGTCCGGCAGGTTGAGCAGGTCCTCCAGCGTGTAGTCGGCACGCTGCTGCCGGAACGGGTCAGGACACCAGGGGCCAGGTGGTGTCGCGATCGGCTCGGCGCTCACCCGCTCAGCGTAACTCGGCCCCTGGTCGGGTGAGTCGCACTGATTGTCCGGTTGCGTCATTCCGTCGACCTCTTGGCGACGAAGATCGCCGTGCCGGGGAAGAGGCGGCCGCGCAGCGGGCTCCACTGCCCCCAGATCCCCTCGTGCCCCGCCGGCCACTCCGGCTCCACGAGGTCCAGCAGCTGGAACCCGGCGCCGACCAGCTCGCGGATCCGGTCGCCGAGGGTGCGGTGCTGCTCGACGTACGTGGCCACGCCGTTCTCGTCCTGCTCCACGTAGGGGGAGCGGTCGAAGTACGAGTGCACGGCGGTCAGCCCGCCCTCGCCCGGGTCGTCCAGGAAGATCCAGCGCATCGGGTGGGTGACCGAGAAGACCCACCGGCCGCCCGGGCGCAGCACCCGGGCCACCTCGCGCATCGCCGCCGCCGAGTCGTCCACGAACGGGATCGCGCCGAACGCCGTGCAGACCGTGTCGAAGGCCGCGTCGGCGAACGGCAGGGCGAGCGCGTCGGCCTGCACGAGCGGCACGCGTACCCCGGTCCGGGCGGCGGCCTCGGCGGCGTGCCGCAACATGCCGGCGGACAGGTCCAGGGCGACCGGCCGGGCGCCCTGCGCGGCGAGCCAGCGGGCGGCGGCGGCCGCGCCGCAGCCGAGTTCCAGGATCCGGCGGCCGGCCACTTCGCCGAGCAGGCGGGCGTCGGCCTCGCGCAGCCCCTCCGGGCACCAGACGAAGTCGACCTCGCCAAGGAACGCGCCGTGCTCGGCCTGGTAGGCGTCGGCGTCCGTGTCCCACCAGCCCCGGTTGGCCCGGCGGATCTCGGCGGCGCCCACCCGGCGTCGGGTCACCCTGTCGTCGTCCACCCGCCCACGCTAGGCCCTCGGCGGTCGAACGCGGCGTGCGGGCCGCTCGGGGCGGGGGTGTGGCGGCTGGGGCGGATGTGACGGACGAGACAGCTGTGGCACCTTACCGCGCGAAATCTCCGCTTTCGCAGCTGACGAGCCCACGGAGACCCGGGAGGGCTTGCACGCTGTGGTAATGCAGCGGGTAGGCTAGACGATGCGCTCGCGGATCGTGTGCCTCGGCAGGGAGCAGGTGCGCGGTCACCGGAGCCACTAATGATCTTCTCATGGCGATCGTTCGGTGTGCCCGGTGACGGATCCGCTGGCGCGGACAGGTCACTGCGACGCCACGCCTGCTGTGACAACCCATCCGACCGGAGCAACCGCCCACATGACGAGCAGCATCGAGGCCCCCTCGAGCGCCAACAAGGTCACGCACGACGATCTCGGTTCCGAGGAGGCTTTCCTCGCCGCGATCGACGAGACCATCAAGTACTTCAACGACGGCGACATTGTCGAAGGCACCGTCGTCAAGGTCGACCGGGACGAGGTCCTGCTCGACATCGGCTACAAGACCGAGGGCGTCATCCCCTCTCGGGAGTTGTCGATCAAGCACGACGTGGACCCCGCCGAGGTCGTCTCGGTCGGTGACCACATCGAGGCCCTTGTCCTCCAGAAGGAGGACAAGGAGGGGCGTCTGATCCTCTCCAAGAAGCGGGCGCAGTACGAGCGGGCCTGGGGCACGATCGAGAAGATCAAGGACGAGGACGGCGTCGTCCGCGGCTCGGTCATCGAGGTCGTCAAGGGTGGTCTCATCCTCGACATCGGCCTGCGCGGCTTCCTGCCCGCGTCGCTGGTCGAGATGCGGCGGGTGCGTGACCTGCAGCCGTACGTCGGCCGCGAGCTCGAGGCCAAGATCATCGAGCTGGACAAGAACCGCAACAACGTGGTCCTGTCCCGCCGGGCCTGGCTGGAGCAGACGCAGTCCGAGGTGCGCACCGAGTTCCTCAACAAGCTGCAGAAGGGCCAGGTCCGCAAGGGCGTCGTCTCTTCGATCGTCAACTTCGGCGCGTTCGTCGACCTGGGCGGCGTGGACGGCCTGGTGCACGTCTCCGAGCTCTCCTGGAAGCACATCGACCACCCGTCCGAGGTCGTCGAGGTGGGCCAGGAGGTCGAGGTCGAGGTCCTGGACGTCGACCTGGACCGCGAGCGGGTCTCGCTGTCGCTGAAGGCGACCCAGGAGGACCCGTGGCGGCAGTTCGCCCGCACCCACGCGATCCAGCAGATCGTGCCGGGTAAGGTCACCAAGCTGGTGCCGTTCGGCGCCTTCGTCCGGGTGGACGACGGCATCGAGGGCCTGGTCCACATCTCCGAGCTGGCCGAGCGCCACGTGGAGATCCCGGAGCAGGTCGTGCAGGTCGGCTCCGAGGTCATGGTCAAGGTCATCGACATCGACCTGGAGCGCCGCCGGATCTCGCTGTCGCTCAAGCAGGCCAACGAGGGCTTCGTCGAGGGCGAGGAGCACTTCGACCCGACCCTCTACGGCATGGCCGCGACCTACGACACCGAGGGCAACTACATCTACCCGGAGGGCTTCGACCCGGAGACGGGCGAGTGGCTCGAGGGCTACGACAAGCAGCGCGAGACGTGGGAGAACCAGTACGCCGAGGCCCGTCAGCGCTGGGAGGCCCACACCAAGCAGGTGCAGACCTCCCGGGCCGCCGACGCCGAGGCCGCTGCCAACCCGGCTCCGGCCGTGTCCGGCACCACCACCACGACCACGGCTCCGAGCCGTCAGGCCGAGGAGCCGGCCGGCACGCTGGCCACCGACGAGGCGCTCGCCGCGCTGCGGGAGAAGCTCGCCGGCGGCAAGTGACCCGGTGACAACCCCAGCTCGGCACGGCCGGCGCTGGAGAAGTCGCTGACGACGACAGGCCCCGTCCCCGCGATCCGGTACCACCGGATCGCCGGGGGCGGGGCCTTCGCCGTGTCCGGGGCAGGTTGGCACCGGAAACGGTGATCGGGTTGACTGTTGCGGTGCTGAAGGTGGGATTGACCGGCGGAATCGGGTCCGGCAAGAGCGCGGTGTCCAGCCGGCTGGCCGCGCTCGGCGCGGTGATCGTCGACGCCGATCGGATCGCCCGCGAGGTGGTCGCCCCGGGCAGCGAGGGCCTTGCCGAGATCGTCGCGACCTTCTCCGACCGGGTCCTCGACGCCGACGGTGCGCTGGACCGGGCCGCCCTGGGCGCCCTGGTCTTCGGCGACGAGGCCGCCCGCCGCCGACTGGAGGCGATCACCCACCCCCGGGTCCGGGCCCGCACCGCCGCGCTGGTCGCCGAGGCGCCCCCCGACGCCGTCGTGGTCAACGACGTGCCGCTGCTGGTCGAGGTGGGGCTCGCGCCCACGTACCACCTGGTGCTGGTGGTGCAGGCGGCGGTGGCCACCCGGCTGGAGCGGCTGGCCCGCGACCGCGGCATGGACCGCGCGGAGGCCGAGCGGCGGATCGCCGCGCAGGCCGACGACGCCCGTCGGCAGGCCGCGGCGGACGTGCTGCTCGACAACGACGGCACGCTGGCCGAGCTGAACGCCGCCGTGGACGCCCTCTGGCACGAGCGCCTGCTGCCCTACGAGCGAAACGTCCGGGAACGCCGCGCGGTCCGGCCCGAGCAGGTGGTGCTCACCGAGCCCGACCCGACGTGGCCCCAGCAGTACGCGCGACTGGCCGCCCGGATCCGCCACGCGGCCGGCGCCGACCTGCGGGTCGACCACATCGGCTCCACCGCCGTGCCCGGGCTCGCCGCCAAGGACGTCATCGACATCCAGCTCACCGTGCCGTCGCTGGCCGACGCGGACGGGCCGCTCGCCGACCGGCTGGCCGAGGCGGGCTTTCCCCGGCTGCCCGGCGACTGGTGGGACAACGCCCGCCCGCCCGGCAGCCCCCGGTGGGAAAAGCGGCTGCACGGCAGCGCCGACCCCGGCCGCCCGGTGCACCTGCACCTCCGGGTGGCCGACTCGCCCGGCTGGCGCTACGCCCTGCTGACGCGCGACCACCTGCGCGCCGACCCGGGGCAGCGGGCCGCGTACCTGCAGGTGAAGCGGGAGCTCGCCGCTGCCGCGCCGGACAGCGCCACCTACGGCACCCTGAAGGACCCCTGGTTCGACGAGGAGCACCTGCTGGCCGAGGAGTGGGCCGCGCAGACCGGCTGGCGGCCCTGAGCCCGCTCAGCGGCGTCTCGTCGACGGCCTGACCATCCGCTCGGCGCCGGGCAGCGCCGGCACCGGCCCCGGGCTGAGTTCCAGCTGGACCCAGACCCCCCGCCCCGTGCGCAGCTCCAGCCGGCGCGCCAGCCCGCCCCGGTCGACCCACCAGCGCAGCGTGCCGCGTACCTCGATGACGTCCACCGTCCGGTTCGCGACCCGGTCGGCGCGGATCCGGACCGCCGCGGTGGCCGGCACGGCGCCGGCCCGCAGCGCCGCATCGAGCAGCCGCTCCACGTCGTCGCCCGGCGGCCGTCCGGCCGCCCGGACCAGCCCGGCCGGCGCCGGCAGCGGTGGGGCCGGCGCGGCGCCCGCCGGCACCACGAGCCGGGCCACGCTGCCCGGCCTTGCCCGCACCAGCGTGCGGCGCCCTGGGTCGTCGCCCGCCACCACCGAGAGGTACGCGGCGGAGCCCGCCCAGCTCAGCCAGCCGGTGCCGCGCAGGCCGGCGGAGGGCTCGGTCACGGTCAGCGTGGCGCCGCCGGCCGCTCGCAGTCGGGCGGGCAGCCGGGCCAGCCGGTCGGCCTCGGCGTCGGAGAGTGCCCGGGGCAACCCGGGCCGGCCACCGAGCGCATCCACCGGGCGCAGCGTGGGGCGGTCGGCGCGGGCCAGCTCGACGGTGACCGGGGTGCCGTCCGGCAGCCAGCCGGCCAGCCGGTGCAGCCGGGCGTCCCGGTCGACCCAGAGCTGGGGTTGCGGGTCCGGCGGGCCGGTGGTCGCCGGTCCCGGCGTGCTGCCGTGCGCGGTCGGGCCCAGGGGCGCGAGGGGCGCCTGGAGGACGTCCACGGGGACGCCGTCGACGGTCTCCCGGCGCAGCCAGCGCGCCTCGGGGCCGGCGGGGTCGACCCGGTCCGCGCCGAGCCCCAGCAGCAGGTCCCGCACCGCCGGCAGGCCGCGCCCGGCCGGCAGCTCCCGCAGCCGCCACCGGTCGTCCGGGGGCACCAGCGGGGGCGGCGCCGGGGTGGCCGTGGCGGCGGGATCGGGCCGGACCAGCAGCGTCGACGGGGTCGCCTGGACCAGCCCCCGCTCGGCGCCGGCGCCGGGGCCGCCGACGTCCAGGTAGACCAGCGGCCGGGCCCAGTCGACCCAGCCGACCAGCTCGGTCCGGCCGCCGCCCTCGCCCACCGTGACCCGCACGCCGGCGCGGACGTCCCGCTGGTTGGTGACCCGCAGGGCGGCCAGCCGGTCGGCCTCGGCGGCGGTGAGCGGGCGGGCTGTCCCGGTGGACTCGACCGGCTCGGGCGGCTCGGGTGACCAGCTCAGCAGCCCGGCGACCAGGGCAGCCGCCGAGGCCGTGGCGGCCGCCGCGAGCGCGACCAGGAGGGCGCGGCGGCGGGTCGGTTGCTCGGGTGGGTCGCCAGTCCCGTCCAGTTCGGGGTCGCCGGGCGGCTCGAACGGGGCGGCCGGGCGCCTGCCGACGGTCGGATCGAGCCGCCGGCGGCGGCCGGGGGTGGGCGTGGATCCGCTGGTGGTGGTGCCGGTGCGGGCGCGGTGGTGGCCGCGGCCGGGCCCGCGGGCGGGGGGCCTCGCCGCGGGCTCGGTCGCGGTGGGGTGGTCGACCGCGGGGATGCGGCCGCCGGCGGTCGCTCGCCCGGTCCGCCGCTTCTCGGATCTCGGCGACCTGCCGTTCGTGGCGAACGGTAGGTCTCCAGGATCTCCCGGATCAGGGCCGGCGGTCCGGGCCGGGCCGTCGGCGTTCGGTGCGCTGGTGCCGGGACCTTCCGGGTCGTCCGTGGCGGCGACGTGCGCGGGCGGATCGTCCGCTGGGC
>NZ_JBEXLR010000060.1:0-37048 GCF_040610095.1 Micromonospora sp. NPDC004540 | reverse complement strand
GTCCGGCAGTGGGCGGGTGACGAGATCGCCGACATGTTCCAGCGTTTCGAGGAGACGCGCCGGTTCGCCCGCGCCGCCGGGCACGCCTTCTCGGCCAGCGTCGCCACCGCCGACCCGCAGGCCCGCCCGGTGTCGCCGGCGCGGACCACCCCGGCCGCCGGCCGCTGGCGGTACGCCGTCCAGCGCGGCCCCGGCGCCCCGGTGCTGGTGGTCGCGGCGCTGATGGCGCTGATCGTGGCCATGCTCGGGGTGGAACGGGTGACCGGCATCAGCCTGCTGCCCGAGCAGCTCACCGCGGGGCTGCGGCCGCCGCCGAAGGAGTTCCCGGTGCTGTCCGGCAGCCCGCCGACGGACCTGACCATCAGCAAGATCGACCTGCGGGCGCCGGTGCACCGGGTCGGCATCGCCTCGGACGGCAGCATCGCGGTGCCGGACGTCGGCCGGTCCGGCGAGGCCGGCTGGTACGACCAGGGCCCCACCCCCGGCCAGTACGGCCCGGCGGTCATCGTGGGGCACGTCGACACCACCACGGGGCCGGCCGTCTTCCACGACCTCAAGGACCTCGACGACGGCGACCGGATCGAGGTGACCCGGCAGGACCACTCGGTGGCCGTCTTCGAGGTGACCTCGATCGAGCGGTACGGCAAGGAGCGGCTGCCGGTGCGGGAGGTCTACGGCGACTTCAGCCGGCCCAACCTGCGGCTGATCACCTGCGGTGGCCGCTGGGTGGGCGGCGACACCGGCTACGCGGACAACCTGGTGGTCTACGCCTCGCTGGTGAAGGCGCGGAAGTGAGCGCCGCTCAGGCCGCCTCGGGCTCCGGCTCGCGCAGGTCGAGCCAGTCGGCCCAGCGCGGGTCGGGCGCCCGGTGCCCGAGCACCCGCCAGGCCGTGCCCTTCGGGGCCGCCGGCAGGCTGTGCAGCCGCCAGCCCAGCTCGGCCGGGGTCTTGTCGCCCTTGGTGTGGTTGCAGCGGGCGCAGGCGGCGACCACGTTCTCCCACGCGTGCCGGCCGCCCCGGCTGCGCGGGAAGACGTGGTCGATGGTCTCCGCCGGACCGCGGCAGTAGGCGCAGCGCCAGCCGTCCCGGGCGAAGATCGCCCGGCGGGAGAGCCCGACGTGGGTGCGGTAGGGGACCCGGACGTAGCGGGTCAGCCGGACCACCGAGGGGACCGGGAGCGCGTTGCGCGCGCTGTGCAGGATGCCGTCGCCGTCGGCCACGCAGACGGCCTTGGCGGAGAGCACGAGGATCGCGGCGCGACGCACCGACACGACACACAGGGGCTCATAGGTGGCGTTGAGAACGAGTGCACCGGAGCCCGCCGTGGGTCGTATGTCAGGCATCGCGCTCACCCTCCCGGTCCAGCCGCTCCTGCCGCCGCCGCGCCGGGACCGCCCCGCGGGCAGCGGGGAACGACACCGACGCCGGCCGGATCACCGACGTCCGTTGCGCCAATAGTCCCTGATCGCGCCCCGGATTGCACGCACTAATCCGGGGTACCCTCGTGAAGCTTTTTCCGCCCGTGCCAGGATGACCGGTTCCGCCCGGCATGATCGGTCCGCCGCCCCGTCGGCGGGAGCCGGGCGGGTCGCCAGCCGGCGCCCAGCGGCGTTGCGGTACGAAAGCAGGGTGAGTCCCGCCAACCTGCTGCTCCATGCGCTGTCCGCCGTCGAGCCGAGCCCGTCCCCGTCCGTCGACTGCCGCACCGACACCTGGTGCAAGAACGTCTACGACATCACCGGCTCGGCCTGGTTCGCCGAGGGCAGCTACTGGATCGTCCTGAAGCCGCTGCGGATCGCCCTGATCCTGCTGCTCGCCGTGGCCGCCCGCTGGTTGCTGCACCGGACCATCAACCGGCTGGTCCGGACCACCACCGAGGGCGCGATGCCCACCATGCTCCGCCCCCTGCGGGAGCGGATCCCCAGCGCCACGCTCGACCCGGAGCAGTTCGTGCCGGAGCGGCGGCGGCAGCGCGCCGAGGCGATCGGCTCGGTGCTGCGCAGCATGGTCACCGCGTTCATCTTCGGCATCGCCCTGCTCATGGTGCTCAAGGAGTTCAGCTTCGACCTGGCCCCGCTGCTGGCCAGCGCCGGCATCGCCGGCGTGGCTCTCGGCTTCGGCGCGCAGAGCCTGGTCAAGGACCTGATCGCCGGCCTGTTCATGCTGATCGAGGACCAGTACGGCGTCGGCGACACCGTCGACCTGGGCGAGGCGACCGGCGTGGTGGAGGCGGTGGGCCTGCGGGTCACCACGGTCCGGGACGGCCGGGGCGTGCTCTGGTACATCCGCAACGGCGAGATCATCCGGGTCGGCAACAAGAGCCAGGGCTGGGCCCTCGTCGTGGTCGACCTGCCGATCGGCTTCGCCGGCACCGAGGAGGCCACCGCGGTGCTGCGTACGGCGGCCGCCTCGGTCGCGCTGGACCCGGAGCTGGCGCCGGAGATCGTCGAGGACCCGGAGGTGCTCGGCGTCGAGCAGATGACGGTCGACGGCGCGGTGATCCGTACCGTGGTCAAGACCACCGCCGACGGGCAGTTCGCGGTCGGCCGCGAGTTGCGCCGACGGCTCGCCGAGGCGCTGGAGAACTCGGGCATCACGGCGCGGATCGCGGCGGCCCGGCTCTATCCCGGGCTGCCGCCCCGCACCCCGGCCGCGGGCGAGACGGGCACCGGCGGGCCCACCTGACCAGCGCCGCCGGTCGGCCCGGCGGGCCGGACGAATTTCGGGGGTCGCGCACCGCGTGGCCCCTCGGGTATCGTCCGTTCGTTCAGTCGGAGATGCGACGATCAATCCGTTCACCCTAGCCAGTTGTCAGACGATCGGGCAGAATCCGGTGAACACGCTCCCCAAGGGAGCGTGCTCGTGTCCTCGCTGATCCGTAGATCT
This sequence comes from Micromonospora sp. NPDC004540, assembly GCF_040610095.1. Classification (NCBI taxonomy): domain Bacteria; kingdom Bacillati; phylum Actinomycetota; class Actinomycetes; order Micromonosporales; family Micromonosporaceae; genus Micromonospora; species Micromonospora sp. NPDC004540. Next base: position 34,163 of record NZ_JBEXLR010000060.1, on the reverse strand, counting down.
GACGACGGTTTCCAGGTCAAGGCCATCACGAGTGGTCGACCCGGAAACGATGGAGGCGACGGTGTCCGACGAGCGACCCGCCCAGGAGGGCCCGGCCACCTTCCGCGACGTGTTCAGCCTCGCGGAATACCGCGTCCTCTTCACGGCAAGCGCTCTGTCCTGGGTCGGTGACTACGTCGCGAAGGCCGCGGTCACCGTCCTGGTCTACCGGCAGACCGACTCGGTGGCGCTCTCCGCCGCCGCGTTCGCGGCCAGCTACCTGCCCTGGCTGGTCGGCGGCCCGCTGCTCTCGGCGCTCGCCGAGCGCTACCGCTACCGGCAGGTCATGGTGGCCTGCGACCTGGTGCGGATGGCGCTGATGGTGCTGGTCGCCCTGCCCGGCATGCCGCCCTGGGCGATCCTCGCCCTGATCTTCGCCGCCACGCTGGCCAACCCGCCGAGCCAGGCCGCCCGGTCCGCGCTGATGCCGCAGATCCTCACCGGCGACCGGCTGGTGGTCGGCCTGTCGGTCAACGCGAGCACCGGGCAGGCCGCCCAGGTCCTCGGCTACCTGCTCGGCGCGGCGGTGGCCGCGGTCAGCCCCGCCGCCGCGCTGCTGATCAACGCGGCCACCTTCGGCCTCTCCGCGGCGCTGGTCCGCTTCGGCCTGCGGAACCGGCCGCCCGCCATGACCGAGGCCCACCGCAGCCACCTGCTCCGGGAGACCGGCGAGGGGTTCCGGCTCGTCTTCGGCCGCCCGGTGCTGCGGGCCATCGCCGTGCTGGTGTTCAGCGCGATGGTCTTCTCGATCGTCCCCGAGGGGCTCGCCGCGGCCTGGGCCGCCGAGCGGACCGGGGACGGCCTGGACACCGGCACCGCCCAGGCGGTCATCATGGCCGCCAACCCGGTCGGCTACGTGCTCGGCGGGCTGGTCGTCGGGCGATTCGTCGGCCCGGCCCGCCGGCTGGCCCTCATGCGCCCGCTGGCGGTGATCGCCCCGGCGGTGCTCGTCCCGGCGCTGCTGGACCCGCCGCCGGTCGTGGTGGCGCTCCTCGCCGCCGCGTGCGGCTTCGCAGTGGCCGGGCTCCTCCCGGTCGCCAACGGCCTCTTCGTCCAGGTGCTGCCGGACGGCTACCGGGCCCGGGCGTTCGGCGTGATGGCCAGCGGGACCCAGATCATCCAGGGCGCCGCCGTGCTGGCCACCGGGGCGCTCTCCGAGCGGTTCGCCATCCCCTCGGTGGTCGGCGTGTGGAGCGCCGCCGGCGTGCTGCTCATGCTCTTCGCGGTGGCCACCTGGCCGCGCCCGGCGACCATCGAGGCGGCCGTCGCGGCCGCCCGGGCGGAGTCCGCCCCCGCGGGGCGCGGCGCGCACACCCCGGTTCCCCGAGGGGCGGCGGTGGGCGACCGCTCCGGCGAGCGCAGCCGGCGCCGGCACGCGGTGACCTGACTCCCGCCGGGCGGTGGGCGGGAGCCGCCCCCGGGCGGCACCTGGCAGGATGGGTGCCGTGACTTCCCCAGGCGAGTCGATGACCCTCTTCGAGGCGATCGGCGGCGAACCCACCTTCCGCAAGCTGGTGGACGAGTTCTACGCCGGTGTCGCCACCGACCCCCTGCTGCGGCCGATGTATCCGGAGGAGGACCTCGGCCCCGCGGCGGACCGGCTGACTCTCTTCCTCATCCAATACTGGGGCGGCCCGCACGCCTACTCCGAGCAGCGCGGCCACCCGCGGCTGCGGATGCGGCACGCTCCGTTCCGGATCGGCGCGGTCGAGCGGGACGCCTGGCTGCGCCACATGCGCCGGGCGGTGGACCGGCTGGACCTGCCGCCGCAGCTCGCCGCCGCGCTCTGGGACTACCTGGAGCGGGCCGCGTACTTCATGGTGAACGTGATGGAGGACCCGGCGGCCGAGGGCTGACCGTCACGACCGTCAGAGCAGGGCGCCCTCGTCGTGCAGCCAGTCGACGAAGGTGGTGGCCACCGCCGCGCCGCAGTCGAGCATCTCGACCAGCAGCGCGTCGTGCGTGCCCGCGCCCAGCGGCACCTGGAGCTCGGCGTAGATGGGCAACTGGCCGCGCTCGGTCGGGTCGCCGATGTAGGCCTTGCAGAACCGCCGGGTGTGGTTCCACTCGTTGACCACCCGGTAGGCGCGGTCGGCCCAGTCCGGCGGGACCGTCGCGTGCGGCCGGGCCCGCATCACCAGGATCTCGTCCTCGGGGCCCTCCAGGGTGACCAGCACCGCGTGCCGCTCCCACATGGCCAGGAGGTTGCCGTCGCCGTCGGCCAGGTAGCGCACGTCGAGCAGGTCGAGCGCGTCGCAGACCCGGCGAAGGGTGACCGGGGCGACGGTTGCCGGCATGTCGGCGATCACGGGCCGCTCGGCGGCCGCCGCGTCGTCCCCCGGCTGACGGGGGGTCGGTGGTCCGACCCGGACGGTGTCATCGACTGTGATCCCGCTTCGAGTTTCCGGATCGCCGCCACCGGCGGGACCTGGGCGCCATGACCACCACGGCATCGCTCGCGCACCTCACTCCCCAGCGGATCCAATCGCCTACGGTGCGTTGGATCCGAGGATGGACGGTACCCGGACAGCCGGCATGAGACATCCCCCCAACGGCCGCCCCAAACCGGAAGAACGACTCGGGGTCATCCGTTCGGATGAACCCGGACGGGCGTCAGGGCGAGGTCTGCGACCTTCCGCGACCAGGCCGCTCCGTACGGTCCGACGAGCCCGACCCAACGGGCGGCGACGCGCACCTGAACGTCGCCGGCGCCGAGGAAGCCCATCCGGACCAACCCCTGCACCAGCCGCTGCGGCACCTCAACCGGGGCGTCCGGGGCGTCGTCCGGGGTCACCACCACCGCGACGTGGTCCAGCAGCGCGTCCCGCAGCGCCCGCTGGCCCACCGCCCGGCCCGCCACGCCGTGGGTGGCGGCCTCGCGCAGCGTCCCGGCCGCCGCGGCGGCGATCCGCTGTACCTCCCCGGCGGGCAGCGCCTCCACGGCCCGGCTCGCCGCCGGCGGCAGTGGCCAGCGCCAGCCGTCGTCCCGGCGCCGGGGCAGCGCCTCGCCGCCGGTCGACAACTCCGCCAGCAACTCCCCCGCCGCGACCGTGACGTCGCCGGGGGCGGCGCCGGGGACGGTCCGGACCACGAGCACGTCCCACGGCAGCCGGGCCCAGAGGGCGGTACGCCCGGCGCCCGGCACCGGCCGGAGCCGGACCAGGGTGGCCGGGTCCAGCCGGACCAGGCGGGCCAGGAAGGCGCCCGCGTCGGCCACCCCGTCCAGCCCGTGCCCGGTGCCCGGCGTGGTCATGCCGAGCCGCCCTTCGTTCGCGACTGCGGGGCTCGCAAACCCGGCTCACTCCTCGCGCTCACCGAGCCGCCCTTCGTTCGCGACTGCGGGGCTCGCAAACCCGGCTCACTCCTCGCGCTCACCGGCAGCCCGGGCGCGTACCGGAGCAGGAAGGCCCGCTCGTCGGCGGAGATCCGGCGGGGGCGCTGCGCGGCCAGGTCGAACGGGACCAGCACCGAACGGGCCCGGCTGGCCAGCACGTCGCGGTCGTAGAGCGCGTAGGCGACCGTGAACGAGCCGGCCTTGATCTCCTCCACCCAGAGTTCGATCCGGACCGTGGGGGCCGCCTCCGCGGTGGCCCGGCCCAGCGCGTAGTCGACCGGGCGCAGGTAGTCGACCTCGTGCCGGCGGATGACCACCCCGTCGGCGAACGAGCCCACTCCCCACGCCCGGCCGCCGGCGAACATCATCGCCACCCGCGCCTCCTCGTAGAGCGTGAGGAAGCGGGCGTTGTTGACGTGGCCGTACGCGTCCAGGTCGGACCAACGCAGCGTGCAGTCGTAGACGAACTTGTCAGTCACGGGTGAGCTTGCGGTACGTCACCCGGTGCGGCCGGGCGGCCTCCGCGCCGAGTCGGTCGATCTTGTTCTTCTCGTACGCCTCGAAGTTGCCCTCGAACCAGAACCACCGGGCCGGGTTCTGGTCGTCGCCCTCCCAGGCCAGGATGTGCGTGGCGACCCGGTCGAGGAACATCCGGTCGTGCGAGATGACCACGGCGCAGCCGGGGAACTCCAGCAGCGCGTTCTCCAGGCTGCCGAGCGTCTCGACGTCGAGGTCGTTGGTCGGCTCGTCGAGCAGGATCACGTTGCCGCCGATCTTGAGGGTCAGCGCCAGGTTGAGCCGGTTCCGCTCGCCGCCGGAGAGCACCTTGGTCGGCTTCTGCTGGTCCGGCCCCTTGAAGCCGAACGCGGCGATGTACGCCCGGGACGGCATCTCGACCTTGCCCACGAGCAGGTGGTCCAGCCCGTCGGAGACCGTCTCCCAGACCGTCTTGTCCCCCGCCAGGCCGGCCCGGCTCTGGTCGACGTACGACAGGGAGACCGTCTCACCGACCCGGACCGAGCCGTCGGTCGGCTCCTCCAGGCCCACGATGGTCTTGAACAGAGTGGTCTTGCCGACGCCGTTGGGGCCGATCACGCCGACGATGCCGTTGCGCGGCAGCGAGAAGCTGAGGCCGTCGATCAGCACCCGGTCGCCGAACGCCTTGACGAGGTTCTTGACCTCGATCACGGTGCTGCCCAGACGCGGGCCCGGCGGGATCTGGATCTCCTCGAAGTCCAGCTTGCGGGTCTGCTCGGCCGCGGTGGCCATCTCCTCGTAGCGGTCGAGGCGGGCCTTGGACTTGGTCTGCCGGGCCTTGGCGTTGGAGCGGACCCACTCCAGCTCGTCGTCGAGGCGCTTCTTCATCTTGGCGTCGCGGCGACCCTCGACGGCCATCCGAGCGGCCTTCTTCTCCAGGTAGGTGGAGTAGTTGCCCTCGTAGCCGATGGCCCGGCCGCGGTCCAGCTCGAGGATCCAGCCGGCCACGTTGTCGAGGAAGTAGCGGTCGTGGGTGATGGCGATCACCGTGCCCGCGTACTTGGCCAGGTGCTGCTCCAGCCACTGCACGCTCTCCGCGTCCAGGTGGTTGGTGGGCTCGTCGAGCAGCAGCAGGTCCGGCGCCTCCAGCAGCAGCTTGCACAGCGCCACCCGGCGGCGCTCACCGCCGGAGAGCTGGGTCACGTCGGCGTCCGGCGGCGGGCAGCGCAGGGCGTCCATCGCCAGCTCGAGCTTGGAGTCGATGTCCCAGGCGTCGGCGTTGTCGAGCTCCTCCTGGAGCTTGCCCATCTCCTCCATCAGCTCGTCGGAATAGTCGGTCGCCATCTGCTCGGCGATCTTGTTGAACCGCTCCAGCTTGGCCTTGATCTCGGCGACCGCCTCCTCGACGTTGCCGAGCACGGTCTTGGCGTCGTTGAGCGGCGGCTCCTGGGCGAGCATGCCGACGGTGTAGCCGGGCATGAGTCGGGCCTCGCCGTTGCTCGGCTGGTCCCAACCTGCCATGATCTTGAGGAGGCTGGACTTACCGGCGCCGTTCGGACCGACCACACCGATCTTGGCCCCCGGCAGGAAGTTCAGCGTCACGTTGTCGAGCACGACCTTGTCGCCGTGCGCCTTGCGCGCCTTTTCCAGGACGTAGATGAACTGGGCCACGGTGCGGGCTACCTCCGTCGGTTGCGATCGCGAGCTTGCGGGCGCGGGCGCGGGCTGCGAGGTCCGCCCGCCGCCGCCGGCCGGGGCCGGCCGCGCGCACGCCATCGTCAATCCTGACAGGTACGCCCCGCTCCGCCCACATCACCCCGCCCAAGGAGTACGCGGCGCGCCGCGGCTGTCGACAAGATCACGATGTGGTTCGGCGCTTCCGGGACGGGTAGGGAACTCCGGCACGGGGCAACAGAGGCCGCAGCTACGCTCAGTACGCTCATCGCGGTGGACCCGTCAGCAACCGGAGGTGGCCGATCGTGACCGTCCGTAGCTCCTTTGTCGTTGTGGCGAACCGACTGCCGGTCGACGAGGTGAGCACACCGGAAGGGCGGCAGTGGCGACGCAGCCCGGGCGGCCTGGTGACCGCGCTGCACCCGGTGCTCGCCGAGCACCAGGGCACCTGGGTCGGCTGGGCCGGCGGCACGGGCGCCGCCCCCGAGCCCTTCGACCTGGAGGGGATCCGGCTGCACCCGGTGCCGCTGAGCGCCGAGGAGCTGGAGCGCTACTACGAGGGGCAGTCGAACGCGACGATCTGGCCGCTCTACCACGACGCGGTCGAGACCCCGGCCTACAAGCGGCGCTGGCGCGAGGCGTACCGGCTGGTCAACGCCCGGTTCGCGGAGGCCGCGGCGGACGTCGCGGCCGAGGGCGCCACGGTGTGGGTGCAGGACTACCAGCTCCAGCTCGTCCCGGCCATGCTCCGCGAGCTGCGGCCGGACCTGCGGATCGGGTTCTTCCTGCACATCCCGTTCCCGCCGATCGAGCTGTTCATGCAGATGCCCTTCCGCACCGAGATCCTGCGCGGCCTGCTCGGCGCGGACCTGATCGGCTTCCAGCAGCGGCTGGCGGCGCAGAACTTCGTCCGGCTGGCCCGGCACCTGCTCGGGCTCCGCTACGAGGGGCAGATGATCCAGGTCGACGGCCGGCAGGTGAAGGCCGGCGCGTTCCCCATCTCGATCGACACCCGGGAGATGGAGCGGCTGGCCGAGGACCCGGCGATCCAGGCCCGGGCCAAGCAGATCCGCGAGGAGCTGGGCAACCCGAAGACGATCATCCTCGGCGTCGACCGGCTCGACTACACCAAGGGCATCGAGCTCCGGCTGAAGGCCTTCCGCGAGCTTCTCGCTGACGGAAAGTTGACAGTCCCCGACGCGGTCATGGTGCAGGTCGCGACGCCGAGCCGCGAGCGCGTGGAGCACTACCAGGCATTAAGGGTGAAGGTAGAACGCGAGGTTGGCCGGATTAATGGCGAATTCGGACGGGTCGGCGTGCCGGCGGTGCATTATCTGCATCAGTCGTACAGTCGCTCCGAACTGGCCGCGATGTACGTCGCGGCCGACGTGATGATGGTGACCCCGCTGCGAGACGGAATGAATCTGGTGGCCAAGGAGTACGTCGCATCGCGCGCCGACCAGGGCGGCGCGCTCGTGCTCAGTGAGTTCGCCGGCGCCGCCACCGAGCTGCGCCAGGCCTTCCTGTGCAACCCCCACGACCCCGACGCGGTGAAGGACGCGCTGCTGCGCGCCGTGCACGTCGAGAAACCCGAGGCCCGGCGCCGGATGCGGATAATGCAACGCCACCTGCGCAGTCACGACGTGGGCCACTGGGCCAAGTCCTTCCTGACCGAACTCGGCGTGCCCGATACGGAGGTCGCGTGAGCGCGAGGAGTGCGCCGGTCCTGCAAGCCCCGCAGTCGCGAACAAAGGTGATGCCGTGAACTCCCCTGCCCCCACCACTCCACACGGCGGGGTGATGGATCCCGAGCTGCGCGCCGCGATCGGCCGGATCGCCCGGGTTCCCCAGCTCCTGGTCGCCTGCGACTACGACGGCACCCTGGCCCCGATCGTCGAGGACCCGAGCAAGGCCGTGCCGCTGCCCGAGTCGGTGGCCGCGGTCCGCGCCCTCGCATCCCTGCCGCAGACGAGCGTCGCGGTGGTCTCCGGCCGGGCGCTGCGCGACCTGGCCACGCTCTCCCGGCTGCCCAGCGAGGTGCACCTGGTCGGCAGCCACGGCTCCGAGTTCGACATCGGCTTCGTCGAGCGACTCACCCCGGAGCTGATCGCGGTCCGTCACCGGCTCCGCGGCGAGCTGCGCGAGATCGCCGCGGCCCACCCGGGCATCCGCCTGGAGCGCAAGCCGGCCAGCGTCGCCGTGCACACCCGCGGGGTGGACCCGCAGATCGCCGCCTCGGCCATCGAGGCGGTCCGCAGCGGCCCCGCCACCTGGGAGGACGTCACCGTCACCCAGGGCAAGGAGGTCATCGAGCTGTCGGTGGTGGCGACCCACAAGGGCACCGCGATCGACCAGCTCCGCACCCAGCTCGCGGCCAGCGCGGTGCTGTTCATCGGCGACGACGTCACCGACGAGAACGCCTTCGGCAACCTGCACGGGCCGGACGTCGGCATCAAGATCGGCCCGGGCGACACCCAGGCCGACTACCGGGTGGCCGAGCCCATCGAGGCGGCCCGGGCGCTGGGCCTGCTGCTGGAGACCCGGCGGCACTGGCTCTTCGGCGAGCGGGCGGTGCCGATCGAGCGGCACTCGATGCTGGCGAACGGCCGCACCGTCGCGCTGGTCACCCCCGAAGCCAAGATCACCTGGCTGTGCCACCCGAAGCCGGACTCGGCGGCGATCTTCGCCGACCTGGTCGGCGGCAGCCCGGCCGGGCACTTCACGGTCGGCCCGCAGCGCGGCGGCATCCCGCTCGGCCAGCGCTACCGCAGCAACACCATGACGGTGGAGACCCGCTGGTCCGGCCTGACCGTGACCGACTGGCTGGACCTACCGGCGAAGGAGACCACGCCGGACGGGCCGGCGATCGTCACCGGCGACTCGACGCTGGTCCGGGTGCTCAGCGGCACCGGGCGGGCCCGCATCGACTTCGCGCCGCGTCCCGAGTTCGGTCAGGTCGCCGTCCAGCTCCAGCCGCTGGACGACGGGCTGCTGGTGCTCGGCTCCAACGAGCCGGTGGCGCTCTACTCGCCGGGCGTCGAGTGGGAGGTCACCAACGACGCCGGCTACGAGACCGCCAAGGCGGTGGTCGACCTGTCGGCCGCCGGCGGCCAGGTGGTGCTGGAGCTGCGCTTCGGCACGCAGAGCCTGGAGCACCACCGGGTGCCGGTCCACGAGCGGCAGGCCGCCGCCGAGCAGCCCTGGAAGGACTGGGTGGCCTCGCTGCGGCTGCCCGCCACCGCCCGGGACCTGGTGGCCCGCAGCGCGCTCACCCTGCGCGGGCTCTGCCACGAGCCGACCGGCTCGATCCTCGCCGCGGCGACCACCTCGCTCCCCGAGGAGCTGGGCGGCGTCCGGAACTGGGACTACCGCTACTGCTGGCTGCGGGACGCGGCGATGACCGCCCGCGCGCTGGTCGACCTCGGCTCCACCGAGGAGGCGGAGGGCCTGCTGCGCTGGGTCGACGGGGTCATCGACCGCACCGGCGGGCACCCGGAGCGGCTGCACCCGCTCTACACGGTCGACGGCTACGAGCTGGGCGCCGAGGCGGTCATCGACACCCTGCCCGGCTACGCCGGCTCCCGGCCGGTCCGGGTCGGCAACCTCGCCAACCACCAGCTCCAGCTCGACGTCTTCGGCCCGGTCGCCGACCTGATCGCCGCGGTGGCCGACGCCCGGGGCTCGGTCCGCGACGACGAGTGGCGGGTGCTGGAGAACATGGTCGAGGCGGTCCGCCGCCGCTGGCACGAGCCCGACCACGGCATCTGGGAGGCCCGTCTCCCGCCCCGGCACCACGTCTTCTCCAAGGTCATGCTCTGGATGACCGTCGACCGGGCGCTGCACGTGGTGCGGCAGCACGGCGGCGAGGACCGGCCGGAGTGGGTCGAGCTGCGCGACCGGATCGCCGACAACGTGCTGGAGCACGGCTGGCACCCCGAGGCCGAGGCCTACAGCGTCGCCTACGGGTACGAGGAGATGGACGCCTCGTCGCTCTGGATCGGCATCTCCGGGCTGCTCGCCGGGGACGACCCGCGCTTCCTGTCCACGGTGCTGAAGATCGAGGCGGAGCTGCGCAGCGGTCCGGTCGTCTACCGCTACCACTGGGACGACGGCCTGCCCGGCCGGGAGGGCGGCTTCCACATCTGCACGGCGTGGCTGATCGAGGCGTACCTGCGCACCGGTCGGCGCACCGACGCGGAGGAGCTGTTCGCCCAGATGGTCGACACGGCCGGGCCGACCGGGCTGCTCCCCGAGCAGTACGACCCGCTCGCCGAGCGCGGGCTGGGCAACCACCCGCAGGCGTACAGCCACCTCGGGCTGATCCGCTGCGCCCTGATGCTGGACAACATGCTCAAGCAGTGACCTGACCGGCCACGCGAGCGGCCCGGGACCAACTGGTCCCGGGCCGCTCGCTTCTCAGGCGTCGAGGGTCCCGACCACGTCGCCGACGACCACGATGGCGGGCGGGCGGAGGCCCGCGGACTCGACGTCGGCGGCCACCGTGCCGAGGGTCGAGCGGAGGGACCGCTGCCCGCTGGTGGTGCCCTCCTGGATCACCGCGGCCGGCGTTCCCGCGGGTTTGCCGTGCGCCACGAGGGTCGCGCTGATCGCCGCGAGGTTCTTCAGGCCCATCAGGATCACCAGGGTGCCGCGCAGGCCGGCGAGGGACTCCCACCGGACCAACGAGGCCGGCGAGTCGGGCGCGACGTGCCCGGAGACCACGGTGAACTCGTGCGCCACCCCCCGGTGGGTGACCGGCACGCCGGCCGCCGCGGGCACCGAGATCGCGCTGGTCACCCCGGGCACCACGGTCACCGGGACGCCCGCCTCGGCGCAGGCCAGCAGTTCCTCGCCGCCCCGGCCGAAGACGTACGGGTCGCCGCCCTTGAGACGGACCACCACCTTCCCGGCCCGGGCCCGGTCGACCAGGATCCGGTTGATCTCCTCCTGGGCCCGCGACGGCCCGTACGGGATCTTGGAGGCGTCGACCAGCTCGACGTCCGGGCGCAGTTCGTCGAGGAGCAGCCCGGGGACGAGCCGGTCGGCGACCACCACCTCGGCCTCGGTGAGCAGCCGCCAGCCCCGGACGGTGATCAGCTCGGGATCGCCCGGTCCCGCGCCCACCAGCGCCACTCGACCCACCGGCGCGACCGGGGCGGCAGCGGACCCGGCGGCAGCCGGCCCGGCCGGCCGACCCGGCACGGCGCCGGCAGCCGCGGGGGCAGCGGCGGCGCCAGGCTCCGCCGTCGGCTGCCCGGCGCGGGCGGTCAGCAGTTCGCGCACCGCGTCCCGGACGCTCATGGCCCGGCGGGGGTCGCCGCCACCGAGCACGGCCACGGTGACCGGGCCGTGCCGGGTCACCGCCGGGGTCCACGCGGTGGCGGCGGCCCGGTCGTCGGCACGGACGCAGAAGATCCGCCGCTCGGCGGCGGCGGCGCTGACCGCGGCCGCGGCGATCGGGTCGTCCACGGCCACCTGGACCAGCCAGGCGCCGTCCAGGTCGGCGGGGGCGAACCGGCGCGGCTCCCAGCGCAGCCGGCCGGCGTCGACGTGCGCCCGCAGCGCCGGGGTGACCTCCGGCGCCACCAGCAGGACGTCCGCCCCGGCGTCGAGCAGCGCGGGCACCCGCCGGGTGGCCACCGCTCCCCCGCCGACCACGACCACCCGCCGGCCGGCCAGCCGCAACCCGAGCGGGTACGGGTTGCCGCTCACGTCGCCGCCGCCCCGCCGGGACGCGGCACGCTGAACCGGAGGCTCCGCCTGCTCACTTCTCGGCCACTCCCGCCGAGTCGAAGGTGGCGACCTCGTGCAGCACCCGGACCGCGCCGGTGACCACGGGGAGTGCGAGCAGCGCGCCGGTGCCCTCGCCGAGCCGCAGCCCGAGGTCGATCAGCGGGTCCAGGCCGAGGTGGCGCAGCGCCGCCGTGGCGCCCGGCTCGGCCGAGCGGTGCCCGGCGACCATGGCCCCGACCGCGTCCGGCGCGAACGCGGCGGCAGCCAGCGCGGCGCTGACCGCGATGACGCCGTCCAGCAGCACCGGCACCCGGCGCGCGGCGGCGCCGAGGACCAGCCCGGCCAGCGCGGCGTGCTCCAGGCCGCCGACCGCGGCCAGCACGCCCAGCGGGTCGGCCGGGTCGGGCGCGTGCCGGTCCAGCGCGGCCCGCACCACGCCGACCTTGCGGGCGTACGTCTCGTCGTCCACTCCGGTGCCCCGCCCGGTCGCCGCCGCCGGGTCGACCCCGGTGAACGCGGCGATCAGCGCGGCGGCCGGCGTGGTGTTGCCGATGCCCATGTCGCCGGTGAGCAGGATGCCGGCCCCGGCGTCGACCAGTTCCCCGGCGATCCGGATGCCGGTCTCCACCGCCGCCCGGGCCTCGTCCCGGGTGAGCGCCGCGGTCACCGTCAGGTCGCGGGTGCCGGCCCGCACGTTTGCCGCGACCAGGCGGGGGCCGCCCGGGTCGGCGACCGGCCCGACCGGGAGCGGGGTGGCCACGCCGACGTCCACCACGGTGACCGAGGCGCCCGCCTGCCGGGCGAACGCATTGACCACCGCCCCGCCGGCCACGAAGTTGGCGATCATCTGGGCGGTGACCTCCTGCGGCCACGGGGTGACGCCCTGGGCGTGCACGCCGTGGTCGCCCGCGAAGATGGCCACCGCGGCCGGCTCGGGCAGCGGCGGCGGGCAGGTCCCGGCGAGGCCGGCGAGCCGTACGGAGAGCGGCTCCAGGGCGCCGAGGGAGCCGGCGGGCTTGGTCAGCCGCCCCTGGAGTTCGCGGGCCGCCGCCATGGCGGCCTCGTCGAGCGGCCGGATCGCCGCCACGGTGGACTCCAACATCATGCCTCCAGGATCTCCGCCAGCACGTCGGTGAGGGCGTCGGTCGTCGCCGGATCGCGCACCGCGATCCGCAGCCAGTCCGGGCCGAGCCCGGGGAAGGTGTCGCCGCGGCGGACCGCCCAGCCACGCTCGCGCAGCCGCTCCCGCACGGCGGCGGCGCCGGCCAGGTGGACCAGGACGAAGGCGCTGGCGGGGCGGCCGACGACGCGTACCCCGGGCAGGCCGGACAGGCGGGCCACCAGGTGGTCGCGGTCGGCGGCGAGCCCGGCGGCGATGGCGCGCTCGGCCGCGACGGCGGCCGGGGACGCGCAGGCGGTGGCGGCGGCGAGCGCCGGGGTGGAGACCGCCCAGAGCGGCTGGGCGGCGGCGAACCGGGCGAGCAGCCCGGGGTCGCCGAGCAGGTAGCCGATCCGCAGCCCGGCCAGCCCCCAGGTCTTGGTGAGGCTGCGGACCACCACGAGGCCGGGCAGGTCGCGGCGGGCCGCCAGGGACTCCGGCTCGCCCTCGACGCCGGGGGCCGCCGTGGTGTCGGCGAACGCCTCGTCGACCACCAGCACCCGGCCGGGACGGGCGAGCGCGGCGAGCGCCTCGGCGGGGTGCAGCACCGAGGTGGGGTTGGTGGGGTTGCCCACCAGCACCAGGTCGGCGTCGGCGGGCACCCGGGCCGGGTCGAGCCGGAAGCCGTCGGCGGGGTCGAGCAGCACCCGCTCGACCGTGTGGCCGGCGGCCCGCAGGGCGGCCTCCGGCTCGGTGAACTGCGGGTGCACCACCACCGGCCGCCGGGCCTCGCGCAGCGCCCGGGCGATCAGCACGAAACCCTCCGCGGCGCCGGCGGTGAGGAGTACCTCTTCCGGGGTACGCCCGTGCCGGGCGGCGACGGCGGCCCGGGCCGGACCGGGATCGGGGTACGCGGCCAGCGCGCCCAGCGCGGCGACCAGCGGGTCGGCCAGCCAGTCGGGCATCGGGGCGCGGCGCACGTTGACCGCCAGGTCGACCAGGCCGGGCGTGGCCTCGGCGTCCCCGTGGTGGCCGAGGTCGGGCTCGCCCGCCAGAGCGTCGGTCCCGATCAGCTGAGCACGCATGTCCGCGATCCTGCCGGGAAGCCGCCGCCCGGGACAGCGGATCCCGGCGTGGGCCGCGTCACCACTGCTGAACCCCCTCGCCCGTTTATGAATTCTTCTCATTTCCGAATCGGAAATGTCATAGCTTGACCACGTGAGCAACCGACCCCTTGCCTCCGCTGGTCGTGCCGTGCCCCTACTCCGCGCCGGGCTCATCGCCGGCATCGTGGTCGCCGCCGCGGCCTATCCGCTGGCCGCCGTCACCGGCATCGGCGCCAAGGCCACCGCCCACGCAGTGGAGCAGAAGACGAGCATCCTCAAGACCGCGCTGCCCGCCGAGACCTCGTACCTGTACGCGCCGGACGGCAAGACCGTGCTGACGATGTTCTACGAGGAGTACCGGCAGTACACCAAGATCGAGGACATGTCGCCGAACATCCAGCAGGCGATCGTCGCCGCCGAGGACAACCGCTTCTACCAGCACCACGGCGTCGACCCGAAGGGCGTGGCCCGCGCCTTCGTGTCCAACGCCCGGTCCGGCGGCGTCTCCCAGGGCGCCTCGACGATCACCATGCAGTACGTCCGGATGGCCCTGCGGGACAGCGCGAAGACGCCGAAGGAGGTCCAGGAGGCCACCCAGCAGACCAGCCTGCGCAAGGTCAAGGAGATGCGCATGGCCCTGGACATCGAGAAGCACGTCAGCAAGGAGCAGATCCTCGAGCGCTACCTCAACTCGGCCTACTTCGGCCACCGGGCGTACGGGATCTACGCGGCCTCGCAGATCTTCTTCTCCAAGACCCCGGCCACGCTCACCCCGGTCGAGGCGGCCACCCTGGCCGGCCTGGTCAAGTCCCCCTCGGAGTACGACCCGATCACCTCCGACCAGAAGGACGCCACCGGCCGGCGCAACTACGTGCTCGGCAACATGGCCCGCCTCGGCTACCTCTCGCCGGACGCCGCGGCGGCGGCCAAGGCCGAGCCGATCCGGCTACGGCTCACCAACCCGCCGAACGACTGCGCGGCGCTCCTCGAGAAGTACCGGGCGACCTGGGGCTTCTACTGCGACTACCTGAAGAACTGGTGGAGCTCGCAGCCCGCGTTCGGGGAGAACCGGCTGGAGCGGATGGACAAGCTGCGCCGGGGCGGATATCGCATCGTGCTCGCCCTCGACCCGAAGATCCAGGAGGCGGCGGAGAAGAACGTGGGCGCGAAGGACGGCACGGGCAGCCCGTTCGCCAACGGCATCGTGGTCGCCGAGCCGGGCACCGGACGGATCAAGGCGATGGCGGTGAACCGGACCTACTCGCTCGACCTGAGCGAGAACCCGAACAGTTCCAACCCGGAGGCCGGTCCGAAGGTCAAGGCGAACTATCCGAACACGGTCGCGCCGTTGCTCGGCGGGGGAACACTCCCCGGATACCAGGCCGGATCCACGTTCAAGATGTTCACGATGCTCGCCGCGCTCAACTCCGGGACGAAGCTCTCCGACACCATCAACTCGCCGTACCGCTACCAGTCCAAGGTCTACGACGGGTGGGCGCCGTCGAACGCCAGCGGCGCGATGACCGGCGTGCAGACCATGTGGTCCGGCTTCGGCAAGTCGGTGAACACCTTCTTCGTGCAGTTGGAGGAGCAGGTGGGCGCGGAGAAGGGAGTGCGCCTGGCCGAGCAGCTCGGGCTGCGCTGGCGTACCGACGTGGACCGCGAGCACGCCGCGCCGGACAAGGCGAACAAGTGGGGCGCGTTCACCCTGGGCGTCTCGGACGCCACCCCACTGGAGTTGGCGAACGCGTACGCCGCGGTCGCGGCCGACGGCCGGTACTGCGAGGCCATCCCGGTCAACTCGATCCTGAACCGGGACGGCACGCCGGCCACGTACCGCACGCCGGGCGGGGTGCAGCGGGAGGTCGCCAAGCCGCGCTGCCGGCAGGTGGTCAGCGCCGACGCGGCCCGGGCGGCCACCGACGCGGCCCGCTGCCCGACCGGCGACACCCCGGCCCGCGGGGGCTGCGGCGGCTGGTCGACCGCGGACAGCGTGCGGGGCACGGTCGGCCGCCCGGTCGCCGGCAAGACGGGTACCACCGACAGCACCCGGTCCGCCTGGTTCGCCGGCTACACCCCGGAGCTGGCCGCGGCGAGCTTCATCGCCGACCCGGACAACCCGTTCAACGCGGTGGGTGACGGGTTGTCCCAGGTGCCCGTCAACGCGGTGGCGATGACCCTGCGCGAAGCGCTCAAGGGCAAGCCCACCCGCCAGTTCACCCCACCCAGCGACCAGATAGTCGGCTGACCCTCCCTGAACCGCCCGGGGGTGCGCCCGGGCCAGTTGATCAAGAGGTTTGCGCGCGGAATCCCTCGATTCCTGACGCAAACCTCTTGATCAACTTCTAACAGGGGGCGGGGTCAGCGGAGGTCGGCGGAGACGAAGGACCAGAGTTCCAGGTCCACTCGGGCGCCGTGGACGAAGCCGGCGTTGCGGAGGAGGCCCTCGTAGCTGAAGCCGGCCTTCTCGGCGACACGGCGGGAGGCGACGTTGCCGGCGGCCACCCGCAGCTCGACGCGCTGGAAGCCGTGCTCCAGGATCAGCGCGATGGCGACCGCGTCGACCGCCTCGGCGGCCAGGCCGTAGCCGCGGGCGTGCGGGGCGATCGCGTAGGACACCTCGGTCAGCCGGGCGCCCCAGTCGGTGCGGCGGGTCCAGAGGCAGCCCACCACCCGCTGGTCCTCGCGGCGGAGCACCGCCCAGTGGTCACCGTCGCCGCTGTCCCGGCGCTGCCGCGCCAGCTCGGTGCACCAGGCCCGCCCGTCGATCCGCCCCGACGCGTCGGCCAGCGGCAGCCAGCGCTGGGTCTGCCGGTCGGCGAACACCTCGTCGACCGCCTCGGCGTCCGCGGCGACGAGCTGGCGTACCTCGGTGCGCGGGGTGGACACGGTCAGCGCCGGGAAACGGCGCACGGCCACCTGCCCGATCACGCCGGCGCCTCCGCGGGGGCCAGGGCCGCCGCGACCAGCCGGGCCGCGATCTCCGGGTGGGCGGCCCAGTGCGGCACGAGCTGCGAGGCGTGCACGCCCCGCCAGACGAAGCCCTCCGGGGCGCCACCCTCCCAGCGCCAGGCCGCCCGCTCGCCCGCCCGCGGAGTGAGCACCGCGGCGTGCTGCTTGTGCCCCACCACCGTGGCGCCGGCACCGGCCACCACGCTGTCGGCGGACGCGGTCGCCTCCCGGTAGCCGACCACCAGGCCGTCCCGGCTGGCGCCGACCGCGTCGAGCACCCCGCACATGGGCAGGCCGTCCAGCTCCCGGGCCAGCCAGAGCAGGCCGGCCCCCTCGGCGACCACCGGGCGGCCGGTGCGGGCCAGCTCGGCCACCGCGATGCAGAGCCGGCGGTTGGCGGAGAGCTGCTCCGCGTACGTCTCCGGGAGCCCGCCGCCGACGACCAGCGCCCGGGTGCCGGCGGGCAGCGACCCGTCGCGCAGCGGGTCGACGGTGACCACCTCGGCGCCGGCGGCGCGCAGCAGCTCGGCCGTCTCCGGGTGGCTGTAGCTGCCGCCCGGACCGCCGGCCAGCGCGACCACCGGCCGCTCCCCGGCGGGCGCCCCCGCCGCCGGCTCCGGCGACCACGGCGCGACGGTCAGCTCCGGGGCGGAGCGGGCCAGCCCCAGCAGCCGGTCGAGGTCGACCGTGGCGGCGACCGCCTCACCGAGCCGGCGGACCGCCCGCTGGGCCTCGGCGTCGCGCTGGACCACCGGCACCAGCCCGTGCCGCCGGGCGGGCAGCACCGGGGGCAGCTCGTGCCGGCGCAGCGCGCCGTAGACCGGCACCCCCACGTCGTCGAGCGCCTCGCGCAGCATCGCCTCGTGCCGGGGCGAGGCCACCCGGTTGAGGATCACGCCGCCCAGCCAGAGCTGCTCGTCGTAGGCCCGGAAGCCGTGCACCAGGGCGGCCACCGACTGGCCCATCGCGGCCACGTCCACCACCAGCACCACCGGGCTGCGCAGCGCGGTCGCGACGGCCGCGGTGGACTCGGTCTCCGGCCGGCCGGCGATCGAGTCGTAGAGCCCCATGGTGCCCTGGACCAGCGCGAAGCCGGCCCCGGCGGCGCCGTGCGCGAAGAGCGGGGCGATCCGTTCCGGGCCGACCAGCCGCGGGTCCAGGTTGCGCCCCGGCCGCCCGGCGGCCAGCCCCAGGTAGGCCGCATCCACCTGGTCCGGCCCGATCTTGAACCCGGCCACGCCCAGCTCACGGTCGGCGAGGGCCGCGAGCAGGCCGAGCGAGAGGGCACCGGTGCCGTGCCCCGAGGAGGGCGCGCTCAGCACGACGCGCGGCACGACGGTCATCATCGACTCCTGCACTGGGGTGGTTTCCGCCCGCGTGACCATACCCGCCCGCACCGACGCGCGGCGGCCGGCGAGCGGCCCGTTCCCGCCCGGCGCGGGCCAGTGGCGTCGCTCATACGGGTAGCCTTGGCCAACGTGTACCGGTTCCTGCTGACCCCGCGCTGGCTCGGCTATCTCGCGCTGACCCTGGTCGCCGCCGCGGTGATGGTGTTCCTCGGCAACTGGCAGCTGGACCGCTACCGGGGCCGGACGGCGATCAACGAGCGGATCGACGCCGGTGCCACCATGACGCCCGCGCCGCTGCGCGACGCCCTGCCCGCCCCGACCGGTGGCCCCGGCACCACGGGCCCGGCCCCGGCCGATCGGCTCACCTGGACCAGGGTCACCGCCACCGGCCGGTACGACAGCGCGAACGTCGTCCTGGTCCGCGGCCGGACCGTCGACAACAAGGTCGGCTTCGAGGTGCTCACCCCGCTGGTCCTCGCCGACGGCAGCGCCGTGCTGGTCGACCGGGGCTGGATCCCGCCGGTCCCGGGTGGCAACGCCACCACCCAGCCACCGGTGCCGGCCGCGCCGACGGGCGAGGTGACGCTCACCGGCCGGCTGGTGTCCAGCGAGAGCGGCGGCGGGGCGGTCGACCGGCGCGACGGCAAGCTGGAGACCCGGCGGATCAGCATCCCCCGCCTGGCGAAGCAACTGCCCTACCCGGTGGTGGGCGGCTACGTGCTGCTCGACCAGCAGACGCCGGCCGCCGACCCGGCCTTCCAGGCGGTGCCCATCGGGCACACCAACAACTGGCAGAACTTCGGCTACGTGGTGCAGTGGTGGCTCTTCGCCGCGATGAGCCTGGTCGGCTACGGCTGGGTCGCCCGCCGGGAGGCGCGGCGGCTGGCCGGCCTGGACGGGCCGCGCAAGCCGGTCGACCGGGCCGCCGAGCCGGCCTCCGCCTGACCCGGCCGGGGGTGCCCGAACCGGACATTCGGCGGGCACACCGAGCGACGGGGACGCTGTAGGGTCCGCCCATGATCGTCAACCGTGGGGGGTCGCGGTGACCTTTGATCCCACATCGCCGCTGCCCGCCGAGCCGCCAAGCCCGGCGGCGTACGACCCGTGGGCCGCCATGCCGCCGGCCGTCGCGCCGCCGACCGTCGCGCCGCTCACGGAGCGGCTCCCGGTGCTGGGCACGCCGGCGGTGGATCCCCCGGTCACCGCCCCGCAGTTCCCGGCCACGCCCGTGCCCCGCTACGAGCCGCCCGCGCCGTTCTCCACGCCGCCCGTGACCGCCCAGTTCTCGGCGCCGCCCGCGCCAGCACAGTTCTCGGCGCCGCCCGCGCAGTTCTCCGCGCCGCCGGGGCCGCCGGTCGGGGTGCCGGGGCCGCACGCCGGGGCGCTGGTGGTGCCGGCGGCTCCCTACCCGCCGATACCGGCCCCGCCGGCCGGGCCGCTGCCGCCGGCGCAGTCCGTGGTGGCCGTGCAGATCGGCGAGATCATGGTGACGCCGCCGGTGATCCGGACCCCGGCCGGCGTCCTGCCGCTCGCCGGCTCCTCCTGGCACGTCATGGACCACTGGCAGAAGGAGGAGAAGGTGGCCACCTGGGCGGTGGTCGCCGCGGTCCTCGGCTTCTTCTGCCTGACCGTGTTCAGCCTCCTCTTCCTGCTGATCAAGGAGACACGCCACCACGGCACCGTGCAGGTGACGGTGACCAACGGCGGCCACCAGTACGTGGCCCGGATCCCGGTGGCCGACCAGTTCCAGGTGCAGCAGATCAACAACCAGGTCAACTACGCCCGGTCGCTGTCGGTCGGCTGAGCCGCGGTGCCACGCCGCCTCCGGCCACCCGGGTCAGCCGGTGACCCGACCGGCGTGGATGGCCCGGACCGCGTCGATGGTGTCCGCCTCGGCGGCGGTCTTGTCGTCCCGGTAGCGCACCACCCGGGCGAAGCGCAGCGCCATCCCGCCCGGGTAGCGGCTGCTGGCCTGCACCCCGTCGAAGGCGATCTCGACCACCTGCTCCGGCCGGACCCGGACCACCCAGTCGCCCCTCTCCACGGCCAGCCCGAGGAAGCGCTCGGTCTGCCAGCGCAGCAGCTCGTCGGTGAGCCCCTTGAACGTCTTGCCGAGCATGACGAACTCGCCGGTCTGCGGATCGCGGGCGCCCAGGTGCAGGTTGGAGAGCCAGCCCTGCCGCCGCCCGCTGCCCCACTCGACCGCCAGCACCACCAGGTCGAGGGTGTGCCGGGGCTTCACCTTGACCCAGGCCGCGCCGCGCCGGCCGGCGTCGTAGGGCGCGGCGGGATCCTTGACCACCACCCCCTCCTGGCCGGCGTCGATCGCCGCCGCGAAGGCCGCGCCGGCCTGCTCGGGGTCGTCCACCTCGACCCGGCCGACCAGCAGCGTCGGGTCGACCACGCGGGCCAGCGCGGCCCACCGCTCCCGGCCGGGCAGGTCGATCAGGTCCGCGCCGTCGAGGTGCAGCAGGTCGAAGAAGTACGGCGTCAGCACCGACTCGCCGGCGCGCTCGGCGGCGGCGAGCACCGCCGGCGCCACCGGCGCCCGCCCCGTGGTGCTCGGGGTGGTGCGCCGGGCGGCCCGGCTGGAGGTCTCCTGGAAGGGCAGCGGGCGGCCCTCGGCGTCCAGCCCGATCGCCTCGCCGTCGAGCACCAGCTCCCGGGCGGGCAGCGCGCGGACGGTGGCGACCACCTCGGGCAGCCGGCCGGTGATGTCGTCCAGGCTGCGGGTGAAGACCGCGATGTCCTGGCCGGACCGGTGCACCTGGATGCGGATGCCGTCGAGCTTGACGTCCACCACGGCCGGAATGCCGGTGGCGGTGAGCGCCTCGTCGACCGAGGGCGCGCTCTGCGCCAGCATCGGGGCGAGCGGGCGGCCCACCTGGAGCCGGAACCCGGCCAGCGCGGCCGCACCGCCGGAGAGCGCCGCGACCGCCACGGCCCGCAGATCGCCGGCGAGCAGCAGGGCCCGCCGGACGGCCGCCACCGGCACGTCGGCCGCCCGGGCCACCGCCTCGGTGAGCAGGCCGGCCTGGGCGCCCTGGCGCAGCTCGCCGCGGAACAGGCCGACCAGCAGTCGCTGCTCGTCGGCGGTCGCCGCGGCGAAGAGCCGGCCGAGCAGCTCGCGCCGCCGGGCCTGCGAGCCGGCGCCGCCGACCACCGCGAGCTCCTCGATCGCCGCGTCGACACCACCCACGGTCAGGCTCGGCTCGGCGGCCGGCGGCGGCAGGTCACGCAGGCTCGCCCAGCCCACCCCGGTCTGCCGTTGCCGCAGCTCGCCGGCGAGGTAGCCGGCGCCCGCCGGCACCTCGTCGGGGTCGAGCGACCGCAGGGCGGCGGCCAGCAGCTCCACCTTGGCCCGCCGGCCGCTGGTGGCGCCCACCGCCGCCGACGTGGCCGCCAGCTCAACGAAGCGCACGTCCCACATCCTGCCAGCCACCCCCGACACCGGGGCGGTTCCCGAGCGATCTTGGAGAGTTGGCGTCCCCCAGGAACGTCAACTCTCCAGGATCCCCGAAACGTCGGGCCGGCTCAGGCCGAGACGGGCTCCTCGATGCGGAGGCCGCGGGCGCGCACCTCGTCGGCGACGCGGGTGAGCAGCGTGTCCAGCGCGACCAGCGCGGCGGAGAGCTCGCCGAGCTGTTCCTTGAGCGTGTCCTCGGGCCACGCGGAGACATCGACGTCCCCCAGAGCACTGACGGCGGCCTGGAGCCGCGACATCTCGTCGTTCGTACGCATGTTCGAGAGGCTATAACACCCCGTCGCCCGACACACCGCAAACTCCGACATCGGCCCCGAAGTTACGGCTACGACACCTCAGGACCGGCTCGCGCCCGCCTCGGCGACCTTCGCCAGCAGCAGCGCCTCGGCCACGCAGACCCGGGCGAACTCGCCCAGGTGCAGGCTCTCGTTCGGCCCGTGCGCCCGGGCGTGCGGGTCCTCCACGCCGGTCACCAGGATCGCCGCCTCGGGGAACATCTCCTGGAAGGTGGCGATGAACGGAATCGAGCCGCCCACGCCGATGTCGACCGGGTCGGTGCCGTCCCAGGCGCCCCGGAACGCCGCCCGCGCCGCCTCGAACATCGGCCCGGTGGCGTCGATGACGCAGGGTGCACCGTCGTGCTCGAACGACACCGTCACCTGCGCACCCCAGGGGGCGTGCTTCTCCAGGTGCGCGATGAGCGCCGCGTACGCCTTCTTCGGGTCGTCGCCCGGCGCCAGCCGTACGCTCAGCTTCGCCTTGGCGGCCGGGACCAGCGCGTTCGGCGCCTCCCCGGTGGCCGGGGCGTCCACGCCGAGGATCGCGAGGGCGGGCTTGGTCCAGAGCCGGTCGGTGATCCGGCCGGTCCCGAAGAGCTGCGCGCCGTAGACCAGCCCGGCCTCGGCCCGGAACCGGTCCTCGGGGTAGTCGACGGTGGCGCCGTCGCGGCCGACCAGACCCTCGACGGCCACGTCACCGGCGTCGTCGTGCAACGTGGCGAGCAGCTTCACCAGCGTGGTGAGCGCGTCGGGCACCGCACCGCCGAACATGCCGCTGTGCACGGCGTGGTCGAGGGTGCGCACCTCCACGAAGCAGTTGACGATGCCGCGCAGCGAGGTGGTCAGCGCCGGCACGCCGATGTCCCAGTTGGTCGAGTCGGCGATGACGATGACGTCCGACGCCAGCTCCGCACGGTGCGCGATGAGCAGCTGCTCCAGCGAGTCCGACCCGTACTCCTCCTCGCCCTCGATGAAGAGGACCACGCCGACCGGAAGCTGGTCGCCGTACGCGCGCAGCGCGGCGATGTGCGCCATGATCCCGGCCTTGTCGTCGGCGGCGCCGCGGCCGTAGAGGCGGCCGTCCCGCTCCACCGGCTCGAACGGGTCGGACTCCCACAGCGACAGGTCACCGACCGGCTGGACGTCGTGGTGGGCGTACAGGAGGACGGTGGGCGCGCCGGGCGGGGCCGGCTTCGTGCCGATCACCGCCGGCTGGCCACCGGAGCGCACGATCTTGGTGTCGAGGCCGCAGCCGCGCAGCAGCTCCGCCACCGCCTCGGCGGAACGCTCGACGTGCGAGTGGTCGAAGCCCTCGAAGGCGATGCCCGGGATGCGGACGAGTCGCTCGAGGTCGGCACGGACGCCGGGCAGTTCCCGCTCGACGGCGGCCCGCACCTCGGACTCGGACATGATCGGTGTGGTCATGACCGGAATCGTATGCCGGCCTTACCTGGCCCCGCCGTCCGAGCCCGTCCCCCTGGGCCGGCGCACGTAGTAGCGGTCGGCGTCGTGCGGCAGGTCGGGGGCCCCGTCGACCACCAGGTCCACCGCGGCCTCGGTGCCGTCGGCGGCGAAGTGCGCCCGCTCCCCCGCGTGCCACCGGCGCAGCTCGGGCAGGATCTCCGCGCCGTCGCGGGCGAGCGCCCGGGACAGCCGCAACCCGGCCGGCGCGGTGACGAGGACCGACAGGGTCAACTCCGGCCGGATCGCCGCCCGCGCGGCGCTCACCCCCTCGACGATCAGCACCGGCCCGGCCGGCACCGGCACCGCCCGGTCGAGGAAGCACCGGCGCACCCAGCTGTACCGGCGGTACGCCCCCGGCCGGCCCGCGCGGACCGGTCCGAGCACCCACTCCTCCAGCCGGGACCAGAAGGTGAGCTGGTCGTCCCAGCCGTCGAGCAGGTCGTCGGTGCGCACCACCGGCGGCCGGGCGCCGCCGGGCAGCGCCGCGAGGGCGTCCGCGAGCCGCGTCGCGAAGACGCTCTTGCCCGCGCCGCTCGGCCCGTCGACCGCCACCAGTCGGGTACGCCCCAACCGTGCCGGCCCGGCCAGCACCCGCCGGGCCAACCCGGCGTACGCCTCGACCACCGCCACCGTCACCCGACCGACGCTAGCGGTCCCTCTTCCGCTGGATCCTGTGGCACCAGCAGGCCGTTCGCCGCGCGGGCCACCGTCGCCGTGGGCATCATCGGGAGGTGCTCCATGACGTGATGAGTCCGGGCATCGACGCCCTCCTCGAACAGGCCCGGGCCGGCCTCCGCCGGCTCACTCCGCACGACGCCGTCGAGGCGGTCCGCGCCGGGGCCCTGCTGGTCGACACACGCACCGAGGCGCAGCGCCGCGAGCAGGGCGAGCTGCCCGGGGCGATCGTCATCGACCGGACCGTGCTGGAGTGGCGGCTGGATCCGGCGAGCGCCTGGCGTATCCCGGAGTCGACCAGCTACGACCGACAGATCGTGCTGGTGTGCCGGCAGGGCTACAGCTCCAGCCTCGCCGCCGCCGGCCTCCAGGCGCTCGGCCTGCGGCAGGCCACCGACATGATCGGCGGCGTGCAGGGCTGGCGGGAGGCGGGACTGCCGATGTCCGACCGCCCCGCCGACGTCCGCTACTGACCCCTCCCACGGCCGGCACACCGGCCCGCCCAGACGCTCTGCGCGGCCGTCAGCTAAGCGCCCGGCGTGCCCCGTCAGCTCAGGCGTCCGGTGCGCCGGGTGGGATGAACGGCAGGCCGGCGGGCGGGCCGGACTCGATCAGCCGCCACAGCGCGTCGGTGTCGAGGTGTTCCTCGACCAGGTCGCCGAGCAGGTCCAGGGTGCGCTCCCGGGCGGCGGCGAACGCGGTGTCCGGGGCGACCTTGAACCCGGTCCGCCCGGCCAGCGCGGCGACCTCGGTGAGAAAGCGGCGCCGGAAGGCGTCGGACTCGAAGGCGCCGTGCCAGTGGGTGCCGTGCACCGCGCCCAGCCGAGCTCCCTCGCCGGCGCCGTCGGCGTAGCGGAGCAGCGGCGGCAGGCCCGGGTCGGCGGCGGAGACCTGGCCGTGGTGGATCTCGTAGCCGTGCACCGGCACGTCGCCGGCAGCGGTGCCGGCGGCGCGCCGGACCGTCTTGCGCGGGTCGAAGGTGATCTCGACGGGGAGCAACCCCAGGCCGGGCACGCTGCCCTGGCGGCTCTCCACCGGGTCGTGGATGGCCCGGGACAGCATCTGGAACCCGCCGCAGATGCCGAGCAGCGGCTTGCCGGCGGCGGCGTGCGCCAGGACGGCGTCGGCCAGGCCGGTCTCCCGCAGCCAGGCCAGGTCGGCCACGGTCGACTTGGAGCCGGGGAGCACCACCAGGTCGGCGGCGGCCAGCTCGGCGGGCTCGATGGTCAGCCGGACCCGGACGCCGGGCTCGGTGGCCAGCGCCTCGACGTCGGTGGCGTTGCTGATCCGGGGCAGCCGGACCACCGCCACGTCCAGCCAGTCGGTGCCCCGGGGCGCCGCCGGCCGGCCGAGCACCCGCCCGTAGGCGAGCGAGTCCTCCGCGTCCAGCCAGAGGTCGAGCGCCCAGGGCAGCACCCCGAGGGCGGGCCGGCCGGTGACCCGGTGCAGCATGTCCAGCCCCGGCCGGAGCAGCCCGAGGTCGCCTCGGAACTTGTTGATCACGAAGCCGGCGACGAGGGCCTGGTCGGCCGGGTCGAGCAGCGCGACCGTGCCGAACATCGAGGCGAACACCCCGCCCCGGTCGATGTCGCCGACCACGATGGCGGGCAGGCCGGCGTGCCGGGCCAGCCCCATGTTCACGTAGTCGCCCGCCCGCAGGTTGATCTCGGCCGGGCTGCCCGCGCCCTCGCAGATCACCGCGTCGTACTCGGCCCGCAGTTCGGCCAGCGCCGCGTAGGCGGTCTCGGCGAGCCGGGGACGCAACTCCCGGTAGTTGCCGGCGGTGACCGTGTCGACCGCCTCGCCGAGCAGCACCACCTGGCTGGCGTGGTCGCTGCCCGGCTTGAGCAGGACCGGGTTGAAGCGCAGGTCCGGGTCGAGCCCGCACGCGGCGGCCTGCATGGCCTGGGCCCGCCCGATCTCGCCGCCCCGCCCGTCCGGCCCGACCACCACGGCCGAGTTGTTGGACATGTTCTGCGCCTTGAACGGGGCGACCCGCACGCCTCGGCGGCGCAGCCAGCGGCAGATGCCGGCGGTGAGCACGCTCTTGCCGGCGTCGGAGGTGGTCCCGGCGACCAGCAGCCCGCCGCTCATCGCCCGCTCCCCGGTCGCGCCCCGCCGAGGGCGCGCAGCGCGGCGCGGCCGGTCGCGCCGACCACGCGACCGACCGTCACCGGGTACGCCGCCGCGAGGCCGAGCGCGGCCAGCCCGACCGCGCCGGAGATCCGGGCGGCCCGCTTCAGGTGCCGCGCCTCGGGCCGGGGCCCGTCCCCGAGGAAAGGCCGGGTCTCCTCGCGGCCGAAGTAGACGTTGCGCCCGCCCAGCCGGACGCCGAGCGCACCGGCCATCGCCGCCTCGCACTGGCCGGCGTTCGGGCTCGGGTGGTCGTTGCGGTCCCGCCGCCAGACCCGCCAGGCGGCCGCGCGATCCCCGTGCGCGGTCGGCGCCACGGCGACGGTGAGCAGCCCGGTCAGCCGGGCGGGGACCAGGTTGAGCAGGTCGTCCAGGCGGGCGGCCGGGGTGCCGAAGCGGGCGTAGCGGGGTGAGCGGTGGCCCACCATCGCGTCGAGCGTGTTCGCCGCCCGGTAGCCGAGCAGCCCGGGCAGCCCGGCGACGGCGCCCCAGACCAGCGGGGCCACCACCGCGTCGGAGGTGTTCTCGGCGACCGACTCGACGGTGGCCCGGGCCAGTTCCGGCTCGTCGAGAGCCGACGGGTCCCGCCCGCAGAGGTGGTTGAGCCGGCCCCGGGCGGCGGGCAGGTCACCGGCCTGCAACGCCCGGGCCATCACCCGCGACTCGTGCCGCAGGGTGCGCCCGCCCAGCACCGTCCAGGTGCCGGCGGCCACCAGCGCGGCCCGGACCACCGGGTGACGCCGGGTGGCGAGGCCGGCGGCCGCCCCGAGCAGCGCCGGCGCACCGACCGCGAGCGCGGTGAACGCCGCGCCGGCCGACCGCTCGGGCCGGTAGATCCGCCGCTCCAGGGCGCCGGCCGCCCGGCCGAAGCCGGCCACCGGATGCCACCGCCGGGGATCGCCGAGCAGCGAGTCCAGGGCGTAGCCCACCACCAGTCCCGCCGCGTTCGCCATGGCGGTCGCCTGCCGCACCCCGCACCACCTCCGGCCGGCCAGCCTAGTCGTACGGCGGGGTGGCCACGCCGGCGTCGCCACCCCGCTCCCCCGTCGCACGATCCGGGCGGCTCAGGCGGGCACCGGGGTCCGCCGCCGACCCCGCCGGGGGCGTCCGGTCCCGGTGACGCCCTCGACGTCGTCGGTCGGGTCCGGCTCGGCGGCGCCCGGTTCGGCGGCCAACTCGTCGTCGTCCGGCTCGGCGGCGCCCGGCTCGGCGGCCAACTCGTCGTCGTCCACCTCGGCGGCCTGGCCGGCGGGCCGGTCGTCGAACGGGTCGGCCAGTTCGTCGAGGTCACCCGCCGTCGCGTCCGTCCCGGTGGCCAGCCCGACGCGAGGGGCGCCGAACTCCGGCGGCGCGAACTCGTCGTCGAACGGCCGGTCGTCGAACGACACCGGGGCCTGCACGTCGGGCACCGGCTCGGTGGCCTCGCCGTGCACCCGGCGCTCCGCCTCGGCGTCCTCGACGGTGCTGGTCGTCATGCTCGGCCGGTTGCGCAGGAACCGGGCCCGGCCCCGGGACAGGTCGTGCCCGACGGCGACCGCCTCCAACTCGTAGATGGTGCGGTGGTTGCCGGCGTCGTCGGTCCAGTCGCGGGTGTAGAGACGCCCGGCGACGACCACCGGGTCGCCGACCGCGACCGAGGCGGCCACCCCCTCGGCCAGCTTCCGCCAGCAGTTCACCCGCACCCGCAGGCTGTTGCCGTCGACCCAGCGGCCGCTCTCCCGGTCGAGGCGGCGGGCAGTCGAGGCGACCTTGAAGTTGGCCACCAGGGTGTTGCTCTGCGTGGTCCGGCGCCACTCCGGCGCGGTCAGCACGTTGCCGACGACCGTGACGTACGTATCGAACATCGCCCCTCCCAGGGGAACTCGGCTTGTCCGGCAGAGCCTCGCCCGGCGACCGGCCCCGGAGCAGCCGTCCCCGGCCCGGCTGTGGACGACGGACCGGCCTGTGGACAACCGCCTGATCAAGGTCCCGGCTGCTAGGGACCACCGGCCCTACGGCCCTGACCTGCGGCGGAACATGATCAGAAGGCCGGGTTCCGGACGCGCGCCGACTGGGTATGAGCTTGATCAACCGAGAGAAAGGGAGCGACGATGCTTCTCCGAGACGTCTGCGAGGCCCGGCGATGAGCGCCGTGGCGAACCCCGCGACCGTGGCCGAGTGCCTCCGGGTCGGCGCCGGGTTCTCCCAGGGCGACCGGAACTGGATCGCGGAGCAGTTCGCAACCCTCGACGCCCGGCTCGCCGGATTCCACGCCGACGCCACCGAGCTGGAGGTGTCGGTCAAGGACCGGAACGCCCGGGGCCAGAAGGTCACCCTGGAGTGCTGGGTCGCGGGCCGGCAGAAGATCGTCACCACCTCCGCGGAGGAGGACCTGCACGCCGCGCTCAACGACGTCCGGGACGACCTGCGCCGCCGGCTGAACGACGCGAAGACCCGGCAGGAGCCGCGTCACAACAAGCACCTGCGCGAGATCGACCAGCCCGAGGGCGTCCCCGCGCCGGCCGCCGAGCGGGCCGACGCGGAGACCGCCTGAGGTCACCCCGCCCCCGTCCGCAGCCGGTGCCGGCGGACGGGGGCGGGGGCTACCGCCGGGTAGCAGGGCGGCGTACCGTCGCGGTCGTGGAACCGGACGTGCTGGGACCGCCGTACGAGCGGCAGACGATCGACCTGGGCGCCGACGACGAGGGATCGGTCGTCGCCACCCTGGTCCGCCGGCGGGCGGAGCGCCCGACCGGCCGGGCCGTGCTCTACGTGCACGGCTTCGTCGACTACTTCTTCCAGACCCACGTCGCCGACTTCTTCGCCGAGCGCGGCTGGGACTTCTACGCCCTCGACCTGCGCAAATACGGTCGCAGCCTGCAACCGCACCAGACCCCGAACTTCTGCCGCGACCTGAGCGACTACTTCCCCGAGCTGGACGCCGCCGCAAAGATCATCCGCGACGACGAGGGACACGACACCCTGCTCGCCATGGGCCACTCCACCGGTGGCCTGATCATCTCGCTCTGGGCGCACGCCCGCCGCGAGGCCGGCCTGGTCGACGGGATCTTCCTGAACAGCCCGTTCTTCGACATCAACGCGCCCTGGCTGGTCCGTCGCCCCCTCGCGGCCGCCGTCTCCCGGCTGGGCCGCCGGGCGCCGCAGCGCATCCTCCCGTTCGGGCTGGGCACCGTGTACGGCGAGAGCCTGCATGCCGACCACCGCGGCGAGTGGCGCTACGACCTGGCGTGGAAGCCGCTCGCCGGGTTTCCGGTGCGGGCCGGCTGGATCAACGCGATCCGCGCCGGCCAGCGCCAGCTCCGGGCCGGCCTGGACATCCCGGTGCCGGTGCTGCTGGCCTGCTCGACCCGCAGCTACCGGGGCACCAAGTGGCACGACTCCGCCACCCTCGCCGACGCGGTGCTCGACGTGGAGCACATGGTGCGCTGGGCGCCCCGGCTCGGCCGGCACGTCACCCTGACCCGGTTCGACGGCGGGCTGCACGACCTGACCCTGTCCGGCCCCGCCGTACGGGAGAAGGTGTTCGCGGAGGTCGGACGGTGGGCGGACGGCTTCCTCGAGGTCGGGCCGACCGAGCCGGCGCCGGCGCCGCGGCGACCGGCCGACGAGCCGGCCGACGCGACCGCCGAGGGCTGAGCCGGGCGGGTCAGCGGTAGCCGGCGGTCGCCGCCGCCAGGGCCGACCGGATCCGGTCGAACGTCGCTACCGGGTGGCCGCCGGACGCGGCCGGCAGCAGCAGGCCCAGGCAGCGCAGCGCCAGCTCCCGGTCGGCGCCGGCCTCGACGCCGAACACCGGCGCGCCCGCGTACCCGGACGGCAGTTCGGTGGTGACCCGCACCTCGTCGCCGACGCGCGCCACCCGCTCGATCACCGCCTCCAGCGGCCGCGACCCGTCGTCACCGACGCCGAGCGCCAGCACGAACGCCGAGCCGGGTTCCGCACCGACCCGGGCGACCGCGTCGGCCGGCGCGGCCACCGCGTCGGTCACCTGCTGGGTACGCCAGCTCCACCCCCGGTCCTCGGCGTATCCGTGCAGCACGCCGGTGGGCATGGCGGCCAGGCCGATCTCCGGCAGGTGCAACCACCGGTTCGCGAAGTCGGGCAGCTCGATCGGCTCCGCGGCCGCGTCCGCCGGTTCGGTGACGCTCGGCCGCAGCCCGATCTCGCCGTACGGCTTACGGGTGGTCGCGGCGGCGGTGAGCAGCCACTCGTGCACCACCTCGCCGTCGTCGGTCGCGCCGATCAGCTCGCTGTAGAAGAAGGCGGTGCCGAAGGTCCCCGCCGGCGCGCCGGGCCCGTCGGACCCGCTCACGGGCAGGATGGCGCGGCCGAGGAGCTGGCACAGCTCGTAGGCGATCTCGTTCTCGGTTTCCGGGTCGAGCAGCACGACGCCGAGGGTACGGACCGGTCCGGCGTCGGGGACCCGTGACCCGGATATCCGGGGTGCCCGGCGGGTTCGGGCCGTGGGACGCTGAGCAGCGACGCGGCCGCGCCCACCCGTTCCCCCGGCGAGCCCCGGGTCGGCGGTACCCTCTTGGCGCGACATCGTCGACGCGCGCCCGTAGCTCAGCGGATAGAGCAGGGGACTTCTAATCCCAAGGCCGCAGGTTCGAATCCTGCCGGGCGCACTCACGTCATTCCAGGCAGCCGGTGATCACGGCGCTCGCCGCGGCCAACGTCAGGACCGTGCGAGCCGGGTTCGAGGACCTGCCACCAGGCGAGAGCAACGGGCTGGTCTATGCGGCAGCGGCTCTGCACTGGACAAACCCGGAGGGTCGGTGGTCGCGCATGGCCGCGCTTCTGGAGCCGGGTGGCGTGTTCGCGTCGATCGGTGGACCACTCCAGCTGGCCGACCCGGCTGTGGAGGAAGCTGTCCGCGTGGGCCGGGCACCGATCCTGGAAAGCGACGACGTTCCGTCTCCAGATGGGACGCCTCCCGGAGCTCACCTGCAGTGGCCGGGTACGCAGCTCCAACAATCTGAGTGGTTCACCGATGTTCAGCAATCCGTGATCGAGCGGCGCTTGACGATGAGCGCCCGCGACTACGTGGGCCTTCTCTCGACCATCTCGGCTTATCTCGAACGGCCGATCTCCGAGCAGGAGCAGGTGTATCACCGGATCCTGGAGGCCCTGCCTGAGACGCTCGCGGTTGCCGCCGACATCACCGTCCACCTCGCGCGTCGGCGCTCTGAGGAGTACGCCTGGCGCATCCGCCGCACCGAGACTGAGTCACCACCTCATGCAGCTTCAAGGGAGGTCGCATGACCGGCTACCGGATGAGCATCTCGAAGCGGAGAGCCGTCCGCGCGCTCGCCGTCGCCGCGATCCTCCTGATCTGCCTGCCCGTGGTGCTGCATCAACTGCACCGAGCACAGGATGTCGGGCTGCGCGTGGATTCCTACCGCACCACCAGCGACCCCCGGGTCCTGGAGGCACACGTCGAGGTGCATCCCGATTTCGCGATCGTGCGCACGGACGTCGACGACAACGGCGATCGGGTCATCCTGCACGTGTCCGCGCGACAACCGACGTTGTGGTGGTCGGGCGGTGATTACGCGGAGGGCCGCTGGGTGCGGGTCAAGGCCGATCAGCCGCTCGGTGACCGGCAGGTGCTGGACGCCCTGACCGGGGACTCTGTGCCACGCGAGTGACGCTCCCCCGTCAGCGCTGGCGTGGTCAGCAGCGAGGGCTGCACAGCGATTCGTAGCGCCAGGCCCACGGCCTTGCACCGGAGGTGCCACGGTCGGGAACGGGACCTACCCAGCCTGTACGCCAGCCTTTCTCTCAATCTCCCTGACGAACTCCCGCTTTTCCCTGGTGTACCGGCCGGGGTCGGCAGCGTGCCGTGCCGCGAGGTCCCGTTTGAGCGCCAGGTAGGAGCCAGCCTCCTCCGGGTGCGAGCGGAGGTGGTCGCGGAAGGCGATGAGACGACGCCAGTAGTAACCGCCGTGCTCGGTGACGTGCAGGTGATGCGTCCGCAGACGGGCGAGGTCCTGCGGACCCTTCCGGAAGACGCGGCGGCTCGGGTCGTCGGCCTCGGACTCGGACTCGGGCGTGTAGGCGTAGCCGATGCTTTCCAGTCGGGCCACGACCTCTGGAATGCCGCCGAAGTCACGGACGGCGGCAAGGATGTCGATGACCGGCTTCGCCGCCAGGCCCGGGACCGCGGTGCTTCCCACGTGCTCGATCGCGACCAGCGACCCTCCCAGCGTGTGTCGCAACAGCTCCGCTTCCTCGGCATACCGCGCCGGCCATGTCGGATCGTATCGACGTAGTCGAACCGGGGCGCGCCGGTACCAGGCCGCTCCGGCCGCGGGCGGGACCGTCGCATCCATGCGTCCCTTCATACCGGCTCGCCGCTACGTCGGCGTCCGTCGCACCCAGGAGGTAGGCGGTCAGCACCGGCCCGGCGTACGCACCGGGCACGTCGAAGCCTGCGACGCGCTCGAAGGTGGCGACCAGGTCCACGAGGCTCACCGTCGACGTTGCGCCGTCAGACGTTGCCGAAGGTCGGCGCGCCGGCGCTGTCGTAGCTCAGCAGGGTCACCCCGCTGCCGGAGGTGCGGGTGCCGGTCAGCCGCAGGCCCGCCGGGGGCACGCCGTCGGCGAAGAGTCGCTGTCCGCGCCCCAGCACCACCGGAAACACCAGCAGGTGGTACGTGTCGATGAGGCCTTCCCGCATGAGCGACCGGGCGAGCGCGCCGCTGCCGTGCACCTGGAGTTCGCCGCCGGGGCGGTTCTTGAGTTCGGTGATGGCGGCGGCCAGGTCACCGCCGAGGCGGCGTGAACCCGACCAGGTCAGCTCGTCGTCGCGGTGGGTGGCGACGTACTTCGGCAACCGGTTGAGCGGGTTGTCCGGCCCGCCCTCGGCCGGGTCGGTCACGTGCGGCCAGTAGGCGGCCATGATGTCGTAGGTGCGGCGGCCGAGCAGCAGGGCCTCGGCCCGCTCGAAGGTCTCGCCCATCCACCCACCGACCGTCTCGTCGAAGTGCGGCGGCAGCCAGCCGCCCAGGTCGAATCCGCCGGTGCGGTCCTCCTCCGGCCCGCCCGGTGCCTGCATGACGCCGTCCAGGGTCAGGAACGTGGTGATGGTGAGTCGCATGATGGTGCCTCCTTCGTGACCGGCCCTGTGCCGGCTTCCACCCTGCCGACGACCGGCGAACTACCGATTCGACAGCCCGGCCGGACGACGAATATGACCTAGGCCACATCGTCCGGTTCGCCGGAGCGGGGCGGGACCACGCGTTCCTCGTACACCCGGATCTCGGCGCGGAACCGGTGCGCGGAGGGATGCCAGATCTCGTCGAACGGCCCCATCACGTCGCCGCCGGCGCCCCGACACCGAATTCCACCGGTCGGCGGCGGCCACCGGGGCGACGTACGCTCCGCTCATGGTGACCGAGACCGATCTCCGCCTGGACGACGGCCGCACCCTGCACGTCTACGACACCGGCGGGTCGGACCGGCTCGCCGTCCTCTGGCACCACGGCACGCCGAACATCGGCGCGCCGCCCGCGCCCCTGTTCGCCGCGGCCGACAAGCTCGGCCTCCGCTGGGTCTCCCACGACCGCCCCGGCTACGGCGGTTCGACG
The DNA here is from genome assembly GCF_040610095.1 of Micromonospora sp. NPDC004540. NCBI lineage: Bacteria > Bacillati > Actinomycetota > Actinomycetes > Micromonosporales > Micromonosporaceae > Micromonospora > Micromonospora sp. NPDC004540. The sequence continues at coordinate 774 of NZ_JBEXLR010000060.1, read as the reverse complement.
CCGCTGCCGGGGCGCGACATCTCCTCCGCGGCCGCCGACGTCGCCGCGATGGCCGACGCGTTGGGCCTCGACCGGTTCGCGGTGATGGGCCACTCCGGCGGCGGCCCGCACGCCCTGGCCTGCGGCGCGCTCCTGCCCGACCGGGTGGTCGCCGTGGTGGTCGGCGCCAGTTTGGCCCCCTACGGCGCGGCCGGGCTGGACTGGTTCGCCGGCATGGTTCCCGCCGGGGTGGCGTCGCTGCGGGCGGCCGCCGCGGGACGGGCGGCCAAGGAGGCGCACGTCACCTCGGGAGCCGAGTACGACCCGGAGTTCACTCCCGCCGACCTGGCCGCGCTGCACGGCGAATGGTCCTGGTTCGACAGTGTGGTGGGCCCGGCGACGCGGTCCGGTCCGGGTGGGCTGATCGACGACGACCTGGCCTACGTGCATCCGTGGGGCTTCGACCCCGCTCAGGTGACGCCGCCGGTGCTGCTGGTGCACGGCGAGCGGGACGGGATCGCGCCGGTGGCCCACGCCGGGTGGCTGGCCCGTCGCTGTCCCACCGCCGAGCTGCGCCGCTACCCGGAGGACGGGCACATCTCGGTGCTGCGCCACGCCCCATCGGCGCTGGAGTGGCTGCGCCGGCGCGCCGACGAGGCGTCCGCGCGGTAGTGGAGATGAGTGAGGCGGCGGCCGGGGACGCAGCTCGAGGGTGGCCACGATGTCCTGCACCACGGGACGCGTGGCGGTGGCGGTCAACGCCATCCGCGGGGCACGGTCGAGGTGGGCGACAGC